>JAZDLZ010001024.1:0-9646 GCA_043801535.1 Pseudomonadota bacterium | reverse complement strand
ATTCATTGGAGTGCCATGTCACCGTCGCGCCGCCGATTGCTGCGGCGAGAATAGCACCTCGAAAGAGGAATGGAACAAGGAACTAGGAACTAGGGACTAGGCACAGGGAACAGCACAACCAACGGCTTTTGTTCACACCCGTGGGAATCGTGGGAATCAGCCTTCACGCTCTTTCATTTAGCAGATTCGGTCGCTGCTGCGCACGAGATGTCAATGTCACGACCATCGACCGAGAGCGAATAGCCGCCGGCACAGCGACCATCCTCGCGCACCTTGTAGCAGTTGCCAGGCACGCTGTCGCCTTGACAGCGCGGCACTGGCTGGCCTGCCACGGTCACTGCGCAGTCTGCTTGAAGACCAGGAACGTCTGGGAATAGATCTGCTGGCTCCATGTTCAGGCATCGCGCTCTCAGCACTGCTGCCAATCGCCCGCCAATGGCGTCGAGGGCAGGTTGAAAGTCTCCATCGCAGATGGGAATCAGCAACCCATCGTCACCCATGGCCTCGACTGCAGCGGCTAGCCGGATGCCTGGAACAGCCGAGCCGAACTGCGACCGGCAGCTAGGTAGGAGTAGCCTGCGACCCAGCGAATCAGTGCCAACCATGATCTGTGAGGGAGGGCCGGCGATGATTGCCAGTATTGCGTGCTGGTCGGGCCCGGAACGGAGCGCTCGGAGTAGGCTGGCCAATAGCTGAGGTTCTTCCAGCGCAGCGCCGGCGGGATGGCAGTTCTTGCGCTCTCCCGGGCTATCCGGATCCTTGCCATCGTCACACCGGACGCCGTTGGCGAAACAACGAAAACTGGTGGCCCCGCCATACGTCGTGTCTCCCGGATCGAGGAAGCTGGGATCGTTTGCAGTGCAATCGTCCTCGTCGGTAACAACTACGACTGCCAGCAGTGAGCTCGGCCGGAGGAAGCCGATGTCCTCGCCTCTCTCGAGGACCATTCGCGCCGAGCCGAGCGGCATCTCGAAGCTGCAACCACCGGCACCGACCCTGGCCACGCACGCGAAAGCACCGGCCACGTCACCATCCGCCGCATTGGTGTTGCCTTCCTCCTCGAACAGCCAATCGCCTGCGAAACCGCCGCAGTCACTCCTTATCGTTCCGTTGATCAGCTTGCCGCCATCACCCTCGGCGTAGCACGACGGCAGATCGTAGCCGAAACTGCCCAGATCGGTGGTGGTGATGCCGATCCGCCAGCTACGCGGATCGAGCGAGCGGAGAGAATCGATGAAGGTGGGAAACGCCACCGAGAGTCCGTCCTGCTCTTCACCCATGGAACCCGACGAGTCGATGACGAAGAGAATGTCGACATCGCCTGAAGGTCCTCCCTCGAAGCGCTGGCTGAACGATGGCGTACGCGTTATCCCGACTGGCGCGACAATTCTGTCGAGGCACGCAGCGCCCGCAAAGACAACCACTGCGACCGCTGTCAGTGCCACACCTGCCAGCACCGAGTCCCACACCCTCCCTGCCGTCTGCCGGCAGATCCCGACCTTGGCCGGATCAACATCGACGTTCTGGCGAAAAAGTGAAAGGCAGGTTTGCTCGGTCCCCTCAACCCCTGACGGAACGCGCATTTCTCAGAGCACAGCAACCGACACGCCAGGAACAACGGAAAAGGTCTTCCAGTGGAGACCCCAAAACCCCAAAACGGCGACAACGACAACGACAACGAGCGCAGCTGTGTGCGCTACTCTCCGAGACAACGATGGCTCGTTGGCCGGGAGCGCGGCACTGGCAAGCCGGCAACCCAGACCACCGGTACTTGGTCCCAGATCCGCCGCAGCAGGGCGCAGTGACCCTGGTGAAACACCTGAAGATCAATATCGAGATAGCCGCCAATCTCGGTGGCGGCAAGGAGCCTGTCGCCAGCGATGGTGAGATGGCTGATCGGTCCGTGTAGCTTCCAGAAGTGCAGCCGGGATCCGTTCTCGGTGCTCCAGATTCCCAGCGCACCGCTGGCATAGCCCACTACGATCGTCTCCCTCGGCCCTCGCACTACGCGGGTCACTTGACTCGCTGGCACCGCCTCGAAAGCAAACGACTTCTTCGGCGTGACCGCGTGTTGGGGCAGGAGCTCCACGTCTCCCGCGTCAAAACCAACGACCAGATACTCGCCGATACTTCCCACCGCCGTTGCCCCGCGATCTACCGCGTGAGCCGCTTTTCTCGTGCCGGCCTCGTCGAAGACCAATACCTCGCGGTCAGTCGCGACCAGGCTCTCGGACTCGTGCCAACCGACTGCCCGCGCCGCTGTCGCGAGCTCGACCACGCCACCCGAACGTTCGACGAGCAGCGCCTTTCCCTGGGCGAGAATCAGGCATCCGCCGGCGGGAGCAGCGACGCTATCGATGTTCTCGATCGCTCTGGTCGAGAGAAGCCGATCGCTGGCCAAGTCCCACAACTCGATGCTACCGATATCGGTCTGCACGCAAAGCAGGTCGCCTCGCTGCGACTGGCCAGCGAAGATTCCGTGCTTCTCGACGTTCGCACGCCACAGCTCGGCGCCGGTGCTCTCGGCGGCGGCATTGCCCGTATTGCCCGTATTGCCCGTATCGACGCTCTTGTCCGACGTACCGTGCTTGGCCGGCAGTGGAGCTCGCCAATAGGGCATTCCATCCTCGACTGTCCAGAGACGCAGGGTTCCGTCGGCGCCGGTCGTTGCCGCGAGCGTGCCATCAGGACCAAGGCAACAGTCAGTCACGGAACCGCGATGCCCCCGCAGTACCTTGAAATCGCCTGTCCGCAAGTCCCAGATGCGAGCAGTGCCGTCGTCACTCGCCGTGCCGAGATACCTCCCGTCCAGACTCGCGGAAATGCCACCTGCAGGACCCGCGTGCTTGCCGAGGACATGGCCAGTGCCAGAAGCGCGGTCCCAGCTCCTGATAGTACCGTCGACACCGCTCGAAAAAAGGGTCGCACCGTCGGGACTGATAGCCACGCTCTGGGCGGAGCCACCGTGACCGGACAACACTTTCACCACGACACGCGCGTGCGCGTCCCAGAGGTAGACCTTGCCATCGTAGGTGGCCGACGCGATTGTTGCGCCGTCCCGACTGAAGGCGACATCGTTCACGTAGGACTGGTGCGACAACGCGCCCTTCTCGGAGCGCGACTGCACGTCCCACAGCCTGACCGTGTTGTCGTTGGAAGCGGACGCCAACAGAGTCCCGTCGGGGCTGTATGCCACCTCCCAGGCCGGCGCGGTGTGTCCGGCGAGCGCTCGCAGCTCGGCACCGTCGGCAGGGTTCCACAGTCTAACGCTCCTGTCGGCGCTACCCGAAGCAAGAACACTGCCGTCCGGACTGAAGGCAATCCCGGGGACGCTGCCTTCGTGCCCCTCGAGAACGCCCAGCTGGGCACCGGAGCGCGTCTCCCAGATCCGAATCGTCTTGTCCTCGCCGCCCGATGCCAGCTTGCTCCCGTCTGGGCTGAATCCAACCCGCACCACGCCGCCACTGTGACCTATCGGTATGGTGTCGACGACGCCATCTGCGCCAGTCTTCCAGAGGCGCACCGTATTGTCGCGTCCGCTCGAGGCAAGATACTTGGCGTCCGGGCTGAAGACCACGGATGTGATGATATCGGTGTGTCCGCGAAACACTGCGAGCTCACGGTGTGCGCGAGCACCAAGAGGCTGCACCAACTCCCCTCTCGGTTGTCTCTCTTCCCTGGCGACGGCACGACTCGGCTTGGCGGCGCCTTCGCGGGCTTGCCAGATGCGTATCGTCTTGTCGAGGCCACACGACGCCACGAGTCGACCGTCGCTGCTGATGGCAACGCCGCTGACGATGTCGGTGTGTCCGAGGAAAGTGGTCTGCTGGGAGACACGGGTCTGCCCCGTATCGTCACTCGAATCCCACAGCTTCACAGCTCTGTCGAAACCGGCGGTGGCGATCACTCTCCCATCTGGTGCGAAGGCCAGGCCGAAGAGTGAATTGCCAGCCAAGAGCACAGCCTGTTCGGCGCCGGCACCAACATCCCAGAGCCGAAGGCTAGTGTCGGCTGATACCGACGCCAATACCCTGCCGTCGGGAGAAAAAGCCACTCTGGTTACGAACTTCCTGTGCCCAGAAAGCACCCGCCCAGCTCGACCATCGGCCAAGTCCCACAGCATGACCGCCGCATCCTCGCCCGCCGATGCCAGCAGACGACTGTCAGGGCTGAAGGCAACGCCATACACGATTCCGCGGTGCTCCCCAGGCATCACCTTGCTGGTTCCCCGCTCTAGCTCCCACAGCACGACTTGCCCCGAGCTGGTGCCCAAGGCGAGCAGCCGGCCGTCCGGCGAAAACTCGACCGACCAGGACGAGCCCTGTTGCCCCCGCAACACTCGCGGAAGAGCGCTGGCAGTGTCGAACAGATAGGCTCGGCCATCGGCGCACGCGCTCGCCACGGTCTTTCCGTCGGGCGAGAAAGCGACGTCGAGCATCCATGCCCCGTAGTCCCTGCTCCACAGCAATGGTTGTCCGTCAATCCGCCACCACAGCGCCCTGCTCAGCGACGAATCCTGGGTCTCCAGCGACCCGCGTAGCTGAGCGCGCGCCTCCAAGAGATCGCCGCGCGCCAGCGCTGCCTTGGCGCCTTGCAGCTGCGCCTCGGCTCGCTGGGCTTCTGCCCGATCGCGCTGCCGGCCAGTCTCCCGCGCCACCAGCACTGCACCGAGCGCGATGGCACCCAGAACCAGCATCGCTCCACCAACCGCCAGCTTGCGCCGCTGCCTGGCCCGCGATTCTTTGCGCCGCCCCGCGGCGATGAACTGCTCGACGAGCGGAGGGACCCTGCTCGAGCAGCGCTCGAGGGTGCTCTGGGCCTCGAAGAGCGCCCTCCCCTGCCAGACCTCCTCGTCTCGGCGACCGCGCTTGTCCCAGAGCTCGGCGGCCTGGCTGGTCTCGCCGAGAAAAACCAGCTCCTCGCGACTCTCGTCGATCCACTTGGCAAGCCTGCTCCAACTGCGGATCAGCGACTCGTGCACCAGCTCCAGCACCGCATCGCCTTTGGTCTCGCTTCCTCCCTTGCGCATGGTGAGGAGGCGTGCCTGGACCAGCTTGGTGAGAACATCCTTGGCGTCGTCACCCAGACCGTGCAGCGCGCCAGCCGCCGGTATCACCTTGCGGGTACCCTCGGCAGTCACCAGGCGCAGCAACAACTCGCGTGCGATCTTGAGCTGGGCCGGAGACAGCCCTTCGAGCACACCATCGGCGTGCTCGGCGAGCGCGCCGGCAACGCCACCCATCGCCTCGTACACATTTCGACAAAGACACTTTCGTTCCTTGTCGCGACGATCCCAGAGCACCTGACTGGCGAACTGCAGCAGGGGTAGGCACGCCGGCTCACCGCGCACTGCCGCCACCATCGTCGTCACCAACCCCGGGTCGTCATAGCCGTAGCCGACTGCCTCGAGAGGACGGCGCAGTATCTCCTCCAGTGCCCCCGGTCCCGGACGGCGCAGCACCGTGACCTTGTTCAAGGCCGAGCCGAAATCGCCGCCTTCTGTGACCCGACCGAGAAAATCGTCGCGCACGGTAAAGACCACTCTCACTGGTCCACGCGGGTCGTCGGCCGCGTTGCCGACAGCCTGCATGAAGCGCGATCGAACCAGCTCGTCGTCGACGAGCGTGTAGGCCTCCTCGAGCTGATCGACGCACAGGAGCACCTTGCTCCTCGTACGCTCGGCCAACTCTTCCAGGAGCGCCCCGAGAAGCCGGGGCGACTCCATGATCCGCGTTGCCAGAGTGGCATCGGTCGCCAGATTTCCGTCGCCAATCGCCTCCGACCGGGGTCCTGCCTGGGCCTCCCCGCGCAGATCGATGGTGTGCACCGTGGCGATGCTGGTCGGAACAGACCACGTGCTCTCTCCGCGCTCGAATCGAGCTGCCAGGGAAGCGAGAGGATCGTTGCCCGGTCGAATAATCAGGACTACCCATGACCCCTGCTCGCGCAACCGGGGAACTACCCCTGCCTGAACGAACGAGCTCTTCCCTGCACCCGACGGACCGACGATTGGAAGCATGGCCTGCTCGCGCAGGTGCTCCAAGAAGGCGGCGATCTCGGCGTCGCGTCCGAAGAACACGTCAGCATGGCGCTCGCCAAACGGAAACAATCCTCGGAACGGGCTGGATTCGGCCAGGACCTGATGCCTGCCGCCGCCCAGTTGGCGCTCCAGCTCCTCGGCCACCGCCAAGGCAGCGGGTCTCTTCCTCGGATCCTTGTCAAGGCAACGGTCCACGAGCGCGGCGAGCTCGGGCGGCACTTCCCCTTCCACGACGACCGAGGGAACGGGCTCGGGGCTGACAATAGCCTTGCCGAGCGCCTCCCAGCTTGGCAGCTGATATGGCCTTCTGCCAGTAGCGAGCTCGTAGAGCATGACGCCGAGTGCCCACACGTCGGCTGCTTCGGTACAGTCCTCGCCACGCCAGCGCTCCGGTGCCATGTAGGCAGGAGTGCCCGAATGAGTGGCATCGCTCACCTCGACAGCGTCCAGCGCTGCGTTCCCCCCGCCGTCACTCACCTCCGTTATCCCACCTTGAGATTCGGCATCGCGGCCACCAACAAGCTTGGCTAGACCGAGGTCCAAGACGCGCAACCTGCCATCCTTCGCCAAAAGGACGTTCTCTGGCTTCAGATCTCGATGGAGAATCCGGCTGCGATGAGCCTCGGCGAGCGCCTTCGCAATCGCCAAGCCAATCCGTATCGACTCCTTGATTCCTGGCCGCTCCTCTTGCAAGCGCTGGCGAAGGTCTTGCCCTTCCAAGTATTCGAGAGCCAGATAAGGCCTGCCGAGGTATTCACCGACCGTAAAGACGGTCACGATGTGAGGATGGCAGAAACTGGCTGTGACCTGAGCCTCGCGCTGGAACTTACTGACAGCCTCTTCCGAGCCGAGATAGCGGGGATGGATCAGCTTGAGGGCAACCTTCCGCCCGAGCTTCGTGTCGCGGGCCAGGTAGACCTCGCCCATTCCACCTCGACCGAGTAGTCGAATGATCTTGAACTCATCGACCATACTCCCTTCGGACAGCGAATGACCGTCTTCAACGAGCGCCATCGAATCGTCTAACCCCCGGACGACACCAGCCTACCAGCGTTGGGTTGCTCAAGCCATTGCCTGTTTAAGAGACGCGCAGTGCGCAGCCTTTTCGGCAACTCGAAAAACAAGCCAAGCCTTGCATCCCAGGGCTGTGTTATAGTGGGATTTATTCGGGCCCGAGGCGAGAGCATTTCCGGGGTGGTGAGCTGTCTTGGGTGAGACAACGCAGGCCGAACCAATCAGGTAACGGAGGTGATTATGCTTCGTTCAGTAGCTCTTCTTTGTTCAATTGCTGCTATTGCCGTAACCGGCTGCTGGGATGTCACCTTTGGAATCAGCGCCTCGGGTGACTCGAAGATCTCGGTGGTGCTCGGAGAGCTTGGTGGAGAGTGCACAGGTGAGCACACCACCAACCAGGGAGGTGCAACTGCAGAAGTCGCGCGAGACAACGACGGTAGCGTCTGCAACATCATCGCCACGTTCAACGCCGACTTGATCAAGGCGGACGCCTTGAGAGAGAAAATCCGCGCCGAGATCTCCGAGCAGGGCTACGACCCTGACGACGTAGATCTCTCGATGGACGGTCTCACTCTCGTCTTGAAGGATTTCGACCTGGTCGGGCTCGACGCAGGCGACTTGCCGACAGTACGGGAATGGACCACGGAATTGAGCTTGAATTCCGAAGCGCTGGCAGATCTCAAGGGGGAATCGCTGGCCAGCTTCCTCGAGAGCCAAGTCGACGTGTCCCTTTCGGCAGAACAAGTGGCGCTCTTCAACGCCGCCTACGAAGGCACCTTGCCAGACGCCGACAAGGAGAAGGTGAAGGTAAAGGGCAAGCTCAAGATCAAGGGCATTCCATTGGCCGAGCTCGCAGACAAGATTCCTGCCGGCACCGTAATCACCCTCGAATTCCTGGCCGACTACGAGATCGACGCCAACGCCACGGTTGACGCGTTCTAAACAGAAACGCATTATCGGAACCGCAACCGCAGCCTCGCTGTCCAACCTCCCACAACAGGAGGTTCCAGATGCTCGAAGCCTATCATCTCGGTGGATGGGGAATGTACCTCACCACTCTCTTCGGCGTTCCGATGCTCCTAGCCGCTGCCCGCTACGCCTGGAAAGCCGAAAAGCGCTACCTGCCACTGGCCATCAGTCTGGGGATACTGACATTTCTCTCCGGCTGCCTCGGTTTTCTGACCGGCGCTATCAGGACTCTCCAAGTGGCATCGAGCGGCAGATTGCCAGAACCACCCACCATCCTGACCATGATTGGAATCAGCGAGTCGCTCCACAACGTGGCATTGGCGCTCTCCCTGATGATCGTGGCGGCGATGGCAGCGACAGTGGGAGCACTGCGCGCGGCCCGGCTGACTGCGCAGCCGCGGCCAACGGCCTGACCGGGCAGAGCCGAAGCCAAACAAAAAGAGAAGGGAACAATAGCAATGATCGCCGCATCGCACTCCCCGGACGCAGAGCCGCCAGTAGACAACCGACAGGTTCAGCCGCGTCCGCAGCAGCTTCGCTTGCCACGCTCGATCACCCACCAGCACCTGGCCAGCATCGTCAATACGCTCCTGACGAAACAGCCGCGAGCTCACGTCCGCCTCCTCGACTTCGGGTACGGCAATGGTCAATTGCTCGCGTATCTCAGCGATACCCTGCCAGTGTTGCAACCGAACACCAGCTTCGAGCTCATCGGTCTCGAATCAGTCGACGCCGACGTGCAACGCGCAGGCTTCTTGCAAGACACGCTGCGCTTCCTCTCCGAAGCCTGTCCAGACCGGGACTGGCAGCGACACCTGACAGCGGTATCGGTATCACAAGACTGGCCATTTCCGGCAGACCATTTCGACTTCATCGTCTCAAACCAGGTGTTCGAGCACGTCAGCAACTACGACCTCGTGCTGGGTGAGATCGGCAGGACGCTCACGACCGACGGCGCATCGATCAACATCTTTCCGCTCAAGGAACGCTTCTATGAAAGCCACGTCGAGATGCCGCTCATCCACCGCATCCAGGACGTGGATGTCAAGAGGCTGGCTATGTCGCTGTGTTTCGCGCTTGGCATGCGTTCCTCCTTTCGGCGGGAGCTAGACTTGCGCGGCTACTCCTCGCCGGCGGAGTTCATCGACGACTACTCCGTCGTCCTGCTCGACCAACTCACCTACGCCTCGACCGAAGAACTGTTCCGTCTCGCCAAACAGAACGGTCTTTGCGTTTCGTTTCGCTTCACCAAGGAGTTCTATCTCGCCAAGCTTGCCTCACTGCTCGGTCATCGTGTCTATGAGTATCGGCACGCCAACACTCTGCTCGACCTTCTGGCATTCCGGATCCTGCGGCGAATCGACTGCGTGACGGTGACGTTCAGGCGCCTGTCTCACCGGAATGCACGCTCGAGTCCAGACTCCCGGCCGGCTCATGCTTCGCGCCCGAAGAGGGAGCTCTTTCGTCAACCAGTCACAATCACTGGGGTGTGATCGTTGCTCGTTGGTCCCCGTCGATGGCGGCGAAACCAGAGCGTCAGCGATACCCGACGTGGACGTGTCTCGGTCGGATGGACATGACAAGGCACCCGAGGGAGCGCAGGCCGTTCTCGGTCTTTGGTCC
>JAZDLZ010001023.1:0-5096 GCA_043801535.1 Pseudomonadota bacterium | reverse complement strand
CGGCGCGCTCTTTTCGCCTGCCGACCCGACGCTCGTCACCGGCAACGCCCACTACTCCGGTGCCGGCGCTGCCGATCCAAGCGGCGTTGCGGAATCCACCAATGGCTGGTTCTCGCTGGACGACCCAACGATTCCCACTGGTGTGCCGATCATGGCGAGCCCTGCAATCGATCCAGGGCTCGATGAGCTGTCACCGAGTGACGACACTGTACCGGCCGGAGCTCCTGCTCTTCCTGGCTACCTTCTCTCATCTCCTCAAGCCGGCAGCCCTGCTCAAAAGACTGCTCGCAGGACCATTTCCTGGCCACGGGCGGCGCTCGCAGTAGCGATTGTGCTTCTTCTGCTGATCGTTGCTCTCTGCTTTGCAGCCACGCGTGCCCGCCTATGGTAAAGTTCCACCCCCAGTGGCGGTGAAAGACAAGGCCAACGTTACTAGCGTCATCTCTGACGAAGCGCTGGCGTTTACTCGCTTCAAGGGTGGAGCCTTGTTGGTAATCCAGGGTCCCGATCGTGGCGAGCGAGCCTCTCTCGGCGAACAGCCTCTCCATGTCGGGTCGGCTCCAGACTGCGACTTGGTACTGACCGACCCGACGGTGTCACGGCGCCACATCATGGCGTCTCGCGAGGGCGAGGAAGTCGTGCTACGCGACCAGGGCTCGACCAACGGCTCCTATATTCAAGGCTCTCGTTTCAAGGAAATCGCGGTCGGCTACGGATCCGAGATCCGCGTTGGTCGCACTGTCATCAAGTACCTTCCCGAAGAAGAAGTAGTGCAGCCGGAAATCTCGGATTCCGAGTCATTCGGCGGTCTCGTCGGTCAGAACGTGCGGATGCGCCGGCTCTTCAAGCTCCTCGAGGACGTGGCGAAGATCGACGCCACGGTGCTGATCGAGGGCGAGACCGGCACCGGCAAGGAGCTGGTTGCCGAGGAGATTCACAATGCTTCGCCACGAGTTGGCGGGCCTTTCGTCGTTTTCGACTGTGGGGCAGTGCCGCACGATTTGATCGAGAGTGCCCTTTTTGGCCACGTGCGGGGAGCTTTCACGGGAGCAGTCGCCGATCGCAAAGGCGCCTTTGCCGAGGCCCACCACGGGACCATTTTTCTCGACGAGATTGGCGAGCTACCACTCGATCTCCAACCGACCCTCCTGCGTGCCCTCGACAAGAAATCGGTGCGTCGAGTGGGCGCCAACGTCTATGACCGGATCGACGTTCGGATCGTCGCCGCAACCAACCGGGATCTGCGTTCCGAGATCTCCAACAAGGCTTTCAGGGAAGACCTCTACTACCGCCTGGCGGTGATCCGCGTGACCCTGCCACCGCTGCGCGAGCGCGGCGAAGACATCAAGCTGATCGCCGAGCACTTCGTTCGCCAGCTTGCGGGAGACAGGCCGCTCCAGATCACGAGCGAAGGACTCGCCTGGCTGCAACGCAACGCTTGGCCGGGCAATGTGCGCGAGCTCCGCAACGTAATCGAGCGAGCATGTGTGCTCTCCAAAGGAGACTCACTCAACGTCGAGGACGCCCTCGCCGAGCACGCGGTCGCCTCCGGTCCGAGCATTCGCACGGATCTCCCCTTCAAGGAGGCAAAAGGGCAGCTGCTCGAGACCTTCGAGCGCGAGTACGTAGTGGAAATCATGCGCCGCCACAACATGAACCTGTCAGCGGCAGCACGCGAAGCCCAGATCGACCGCAAACACCTGCGCGAGCTGGTCAGGAAATACGGCATCGATCCGCGCGGTGGCGACCCAGGCAAATCGTCGGACGACGGCTCCTGAGTCGCCGTCTATTCGTCTTCGTCCACCCGCACCCGCTCACTGTTGTGCGTCTGCTTGACCTGGAGACGGTGCGTCGTTACCACGTCGCTCACCGGGTCGTAGATCTCGACGGTGTGCTCGCCAAGAGTCGTGTCGATCCGCTCGGTCGGGCAAAACAGACCGGTATCAACACCGTCGATAATTATATAGAAACGGTTGCGGGAACGGCATCTGACCTTGATTCCGGCCGGACCCGAGAGTTTCCCTGCTGGCGCCAGTGTCACCGAAATTCTTCCTTGTCCCTGAATCTCGGCACGGTGAAGCTTTCGCCCTTCCATGACGAGAGCCAGCTTGTGACTGTCACCGGTGGCTGGAAGCTCGAGCGGAGTCTTTCCCTTGAGCGCCCCGTCGATGTAGACCATTGCACCAGCTGGCTCGCTCTCGACCAGAAGCCGGTCTGAGTCTGGGTCTGCTTTCGTGGCTGGTTGATCCGCCCGCGTTCGCTGAGCCGAGTCGACCGTTGCTGTCGTGGCAATGGTAGCGGCGGATCCACCCGAGTCCGACGAATGAGCCGACGCGGATCGAGGCACTGCGTCGGCGACACGAGCCGATGCGGTCACCTGCCCGCCGTCTGGAAAACGGCCGTTCTTGCCTCCCTCTCTTGCCGCGGGCTCGGTCCGACCTTCGGACTCAGAGGCTGGCTCAGTCGCATCCGCCAATCCGGCCTTTCCCTCACCGCGATGATCCCGCGAGCCAACTAAGTGATAGACGGCGAAGACTCCTCCAGCGAGGGCGACGATTCCCAGCGCTCCGAGCGCTCTGCCGAGCTTTCGCCCGGCTTTTCTTGGCTGGAGCAACGCTTCGTCGACTACGGGGAGCTGCCGACTGCGCAGCCCTTCCTGGACCGTCTCGACGAGATCCGGATCGCCTTCGCCTGCACCTGCCACTCCGTGCTGAATCCCGCTAGCCGAGACGCCGCCTTCCGCAGAGCTCACGTTCTCTGCACTGGCCGACCCGCCAAGATTGCGGTGCGGCTCGGCGAGCGAGGGCAACAAAGATTTGGACGGTGGCGATGGCGGTCGCGGCGAAGACGAAGTCGGAGTTGCGGTAGGGACGGAAACCAATGGCGGCGGTGGCGGCGGCGGTGGCGACGGCTGAGTTGGGACGTCTGCACCGGGCACTTCGCTATCCAGCGCCTCCAAGTCAGCCGCACCGTCCTGGTCCCGACCCTCGATAGCCGACGTTCGGGACACCTCGGGTTGCGACGTGCCGTCGTCTTCGCCCAAGGCATCGTTTTCGGGCACCTGCACGTACTTGCGAGTGCTGTCGTCGGCTACGTGCTCCGGCCTACCATCAACTGGGAGCGGAGGTAGGTCAGCTGCCACCTCGAAAGACCCGGACGCGAAGAAACTCGAGTCCACACTCTGGATTCCGGACTCTGCTGGCTTCCATCCCTTTGGTCTCGATTCCTCCGCCTTTGGTGCCTGGCTCGGGCGAAGCGACAGCCTGCCAGGTTCCGTCGGGTCGGATTGCCCTGACTCGGCCAATCTGCCTGCCGAAAAGGGAGCCTGATGGGAACGCAACTCTGCTTCGGACGGCAATGGCCTGGAAACGCCAGGAAGCCGCCGTGGCGTCGATTCCCGCCCTGGTTCGTTGTCCGCAGCACTGCGGTTGGATGCGGCCGAATCACCCGTGGCTGTGGCACTCGAGATGCCGATACTCGATCGCCGCCCCTCTTCTGGCGACGACAGCGACGACAGCGACGAGTGCGGCGGGGGCGGCGGCGGCGGCAGCGGGGGCGGGGGCGGCGAAGACGATTCGGATGATGATGGCGTGGAGAACGGCGACAGCGACGACAACCACGGCGGGGGCAGCGGCGGTCGCAAAGACGACGACGCAGGTGCCTGCGACGTTGTCCTCGGTGGCGGAGGCAGGGGCGGTGGCGGGGGCATCGCCGACGCAGCTACCGAAGTCGTCCTCGGCATCGCCTCCTGGGAATCATCCTGTTCGACGGTGAATACTCCCGCCGGCTCGGTGACTTCCCCCCTGTCAACCCAAGGAACTTGCAACGTCAGCGTATCGCCCGAGAGCTGCGTCAAGGCACGCCGGACTGCGCCCGCGGTATCGATGCGGCCTCCCGGGGCTGGGCTCTTGCGAATGGCCGCGTCGAGGGCATCGGCGAACGAGGCAGCATCGTTCCATCTGTCTCGCGGCTCCCTGGCCAATGCCCGTCGCAAGACCGTCGCAACCGGATCGCCCACCGGCCACCTGACCTCGACCACTCTATCGAGCTGGTCGACATAGTCTCGAGACTCGACACCGTCGAGAAGTCGCTCGCCAATCAGCAGCTCGCCAATCACCAGGGCAAGCTGCAGCACGTCGGTACGCTCACTGGTCGCAGATCCGACCAGCTGCTCGGGTGCCAGATAAGGCAGCCGGCCAACCAGCGACCTATCATCGATTGATCGAGACGCGAGAAGCGCTGCCAAGAAGCCGAAGTCGGTGAGCTTGGCATCGCCGTTGGCGGTCAAGACTACGTTGGTCGGACAGACCCCGAGATGCAGTATCCCCCGCCCGTGAGCATGGCCAAGGGCACGGGCAACCTGGGAAGCGACTACCAAGGCTGCGCCGGGGGATATCGGCTGTGCCGCTTCGCGCACCGACGTGAGGAGGGCTGCGAGACTAGTGCCCGAGACTAGCTCGACCGCAGCGTAGATTCGGCCATCTGCCGTGCCGTGCTCGTGCAACCTGGCGATCCGGGGATGAGTGAGGGTGGCGTACTGTCGCGCAGCTTCGACGATTGCCGCTGCCACCTTGGGATCCTGCGATAGCTCTCGATGAAAGCACCTCACCGCGTACTGGCGCTCGAGACCGGCGACGCCGAAGACTCTCCCTCTGAATACCTCGCCAGTCGGACCAGAGCCCAGCGACTCGGCAAGATAGTAGCGACCGACCTGCAACGTCGGCGTGGCCGAAGACGTCCCGGACGAGCTCTGCTGCCCTGCCAGCGTGTCGTTCGCCCCGGGCCTTGAACCATTGGGCCCCATTGCATTCATGCTTCAGACCAACGTAGCGGCCCAGCTCAAGGCCGTCAATCTTTCGGATCGGCCTACATCGGCCACACAAGCAACACTCGAACGACACGCCCGTCAGGGCCCAACCACGAGAACGAACAATGGTTCCAGGCCAACCCTGCATGGGGTGTGAACAAAAGCCGTTGGTCGTGCTGTTCCCGGTCCCTTGTTCCTAGTCCCTAGTTCCTTGTTCCATTCCTCTTTCGAGGTGCTATTCTCGCCGCAGCAATCGGCGGCGCGACGGTGACATGGCACTCCAATGAAT
>JAZDLZ010001022.1:0-2644 GCA_043801535.1 Pseudomonadota bacterium | reverse complement strand
CCTGCACTTGGTCGGCAAGCGTTGACCCGAGTCATCGACTGGACGTCCAAGTTCAGGTCCACGTCGCGGTCAAAGACCAAGTCCACGACTACGTCGACCGAAAGAAATGAGGGGATGCGTCAGGACGCGGACCTCTAGCCGGCGAGGGAGGAAAGGCAGCAGCGGGTACGACTCGGGGAGCCCACGATCGCGCCGATCAGCCGGTCACGATACCGCACTACGCGACCGTGGCAGGGACGATTCAAGGGACGCCGGCTTACATGGCGCCGGAACAGTGGCGAGGGGAGGAGTGCTGTGAAGCCACCGACATCTGGGCGCTGGGAGTGATTCTCCACGAGCTGGCTTCGGGCCACCGGCCGTACGAAGGTGCGAAGACGTTCGTGGCCGAGCTAGTTGCGGGGCCCGAGCCGATCCGAGCACTGACACCAACCGGCGACGTGCCGGTCGAGTTGATTGAGCTCATTGGTCGGTGTCTCGCGAAGGATGCATCCCGGCGTCCCCTGGCTGCTCAGGTGGTCGAGACAATCGAACAGCTCTTGACCGGCAAGCCACGGCACGCCGAGGCCGAGCAGAGTCCGTTTCGCGGACTATTTCCTTTTGGCGAGCGTCACGCTGATCTGTTCTGCGGGCGCGACGGCGAGGTCGCACTGTTCCTGGAAAACCTGCGCGAGCAGGCAGTAGTGCCGGTGGTGGGACCGTCGGGGGCGGGCAAGAGCTCGTTCGTGCAGGCCGGCGTGGTTCCGCGCCTGCGTGAGCAGGGCGCCTGGGTGGTGCTGGCAACCCGACCGGGAGCAGACCCGTTCCGCGCCGTGGCCGCGAGATTGATGGTCGGCCAGAACAGTCGGAGGATTAGTGAGAGCGTGGCCAACGCCATTCGCCTCGCGGATCTGGTGGCACCGGACAATCAGCCGGGCGAGGCTGACGGCGGCTCCTGCGCGGAAGCGGGGCAAGCCATCCTGGAGCCCACCGACGCAGGCGCGCTGGCGCAGCAACTCGGGAGGACGCCGGCCAGCCTCGGCGTGCTGCTCCACGAGGTCGCGGCACAGGAACGCTGCCGCGTGCTCCTGTTCGTGGACCAGCTCGAGGAAGCATTTACGATGGTTGCCGATCGTGTCGTGCAGAGGACGTTCCTGCAGGCAATCTGCGGCGTGGCGGATCATCCATCGAGCCCGGTACGGGTGGTGTTCACAGTTCGCGACGACTTTCTCGGATACCTCGAGGGAGGATCGGAGGTTGCGGCGGCACTGTCCCGAGTCTTCGTGTTGCGTCGTCCCGGGAAAGAGGCGCTGCAGGAAACGCTGACCCGACCCCTCGCCATGGTTGGCTATTCCTACGACGATCCTTCCCTGCCGGCGGAAATGGTGGATTCGGTCGAAAGCGAGCCAGCGTGCTTGCCGCTGCTGCAGTTCGCTGGTCAGATGCTCTGGGAGCGGCGAGACAAGAACGAGCGGCTCCTCTGCCGCGCCACCTACGCGTCAATGGGGGGTGTCGCTGGCTCACTTGCCGAGCATGCCGACGGAGTGCTCGCGGCCATGACTCCAGCGCAAGTCGAGCTGGCGAGGCAGCTTCTGCTCCGCCTCGTTACCTCGGCTGGAACTCGGCGAGTGATGCCAGTGGCGGTGGCGGTGGCAGGCCTCGGACCTGGAGTGGCGGAAGTACTGGGCAAGTTGACCCAGGCGCGATTGCTCACCGTGCGGCGAGCCATCGAAACCAGCGGACGACAGCATGGTGGAGGGAGACGCCGAGGACAGCTCCGAGAAGGGGGAAACGGCGGCAGCCGCGACAATGGCGGCAGCGACGGCAGCGGCGACAATGACAGTGGCTGCATCCGTGGCGAGGCAGTGCTGGAGTTGGTGCACGAATCGCTCCTTCGTTCTTGGACGCGGCTTGCGCGCTGGCTCGAGGAGAGCAAGGAAGAGAGAGTGTTTCTCGCCGAGATCGGGCAGGCGGCAGAAGTGTGGGAAAAACGTGGCTGCCGTCTGGAGGAAGCCTGGCAGGGTGACGACTTGCACGAGGCTCGCAGCAAGGTCGCCCGCCTTGGCACTGCCGTTCCCCATCCCGTTGCTCGCTTTCTTGAGGCCGGTACCAGGCGGGAGCAACGCGCCCAGCGTCGCAAGAGAGTCCTGCTCTCTCTTTCTTTCGCCGGCCTTGCCGCAATCGCTATTGCCGCCGTCTTGGTCGCGCGAACAACATACCGGCAAAAGAAGCTTGCCGAGCAAGAACGCGCCGAAGCGCAGCGCGAAGGTGCCAGTGCCGCCCTGCGCCGCGGCGATCTGCTCGAGGCTCGCGCCAAGCTTCGCGGTTCTCTCGAAACCAACGATTCGACGATAGGCCGGGTTCTTTGGGGAGAGCTCGAGCAGGAATCGCTGGTGTGGAGCAGGAGATTGGGTAGATGGATGAACGACGTTGCCTACTCGCCCGATGGCAGGACCGTGGCGGGTGTTGGCGACGACAACAACGTGTACCTGGTCAATACCGATACGGCCGCGGTGCAAATGCTGCGGGGGTGTGAACAAAAGCCGTTGGTCGTGCTGTTCCCGGTCCCTTGTTCCTAGTCCCTAGTTCCTTGTTCCATTCCTCTTTCGAGGTGCTATTCTCGCCGCAGCAATCGGCGGCGCGACGGTGACATGGCACTCCAATGAAT
>JAZDLZ010001021.1:0-12229 GCA_043801535.1 Pseudomonadota bacterium | reverse complement strand
ATTCATTGGAGTGCCATGTCACCGTCGCGCCGCCGATTGCTGCGGCGAGAATAGCACCTCGAAAGAGGAATGGAACAAGGAACTAGGGACTAGGCACAAGGGACCGGGAACAGCACGACCAACGGCTTTTGTTCACACCCGGCTAGAGCCTAATTCAGGGGCTGTACTTAGGAACTGCGTGCTTGGCGCAATGAGTGTATGATACCTAGCCACTTGGACGGTGCGGTGCCATCGAGCCAGGGACTACGCGAGTCGTTGCCGGAGAGCCGTGTCGAATACTAGTAACTACGATACAACTGGCCTCAAGGTGTTAAGCCAAGAAACCGGGGCACCAGCAATCGATCTCACCTCGCTGACCCTGCCTCTGTCCGTTCTCGCCGTTGTCAACGAGGATGTCGCTCGACGCCTGGTCGTGCTCCCTTTGCGCGTCGACAAGAATCATCTCTTCGTCGCTGCCGCCGATCCGAACGACCGCCGAATCGTCGACGATATCGCCTTCATGAGCGGCAAGAAGGTTGTCGCCTACGTTGCGCCCGCCGAGTTGCTAGACCAGGCCATTTCCGAGGCGTACGAGGCCAGACGCCGTGGCCAGCTCTACTGGAGAGGCAAGCGCGCGCGCGAAGACAAGGCGGGCAACGCCGCGGGCAACCCAGCCTCGAACGAAACGAGCGAGACCGGACCGGATCTGGCTCAAAATCCCATCGATCCGCTGTTGAAGCAAGCAGATCTATCGGTCACCCCACCGGCGGTGAGAAAGCCGTTCAGCAGCGACATCGCGTACCGTGCGAGCGTTCCGGCTACAGTCTCTTCTCCTGCTCGCGCGCGCGTCCTCGTGGTCGACGACGAGCCAGTGATCAGGCGGATATTGCACCAAGCGCTCGCTCAGCGCGGCTACGAGGTACTCGAGGCAGAGAATGGGATGGAGGCCTTGCGGCTCATCAAGGAGCGGGAGCCAAACGCCATTCTTCTCGACGCCATGCTCCCCGACGTGCACGGATTCGACATCTGCAAGCGTTTGAAGGAAAGCCGGCGCTACCGTCACATTCCGATCGTGATGATGACCGCGGTGTACAAGGGCTGGCGGATGGCAGCGGATCTCAAGGAAGCCTACGGCGTCGCTGGATACATCGAGAAACCATTCGACATCCAGGAGGTCGTGCGCCAGGTCGAGAGCGCGCTCACCGGACAGCCACCGGTTACAGCAGCCGACATCAATGCCCTGAGCGCCGAGGCACAACGACTGTATGCCGAAGGTGCGCGCGCGTTCCAGCGCGGCGATCTCGACGGAGCGATTGCCGCTATCACCTCGGCGGTGGCGATTGACCCCCTCAATCCTACCCTACGCAATCAACTTGGCCTTCTCTACGCTCAACGAGGGCAAGACTTCGCTGCAGTGCAAGAACTGGAGATGGCGGTCGAGTTGGAGCCGACCCGCTTCTCGACTTTGCGCAATCTCGCGATCCTTTTCCAGTGGCACGGTTTCCGGCGGAAAGCGTGCGAAATCTGGGAACGTGCCCTTGCCCAGGCGCCGGACGAAGAGACGCGGAGCGAGATCAAGGGCATCCTGGTACAGCTCCTGTGAAGCGAGAGTCGCGCTTCGACGGAAGCCGCACAATGGCAACGAGATCAACGGCATGGTCTTCAATTCCAGTACCACAATCGTAGAGTCTCCTCGGATGACGAGAGTCCTGTTTCTCTGCATCCTCGTCGCCGGAACGTTCGCCGTCGAACGCGGCCAATCCGCACCGGCGGCAGCCGCCGCACTGTTCGCAGGAGAGCTGCGCGCCCTGCCCGCCGCCGCCTCCCTCCCCATTCCAGCGCAGGATGCGTGCGGCTCGCGGCTCTTGCCGCTGGCGAAGGGCAACTCCTGGACGTACCGAAGTGGCAGCGAGGAAGTCAGTATCAGCGTCAAAGAAGTCACCGTCGAACGAGACGCCTCGGGTAGACGGCTGGCGCGCATCGAGCTTCAGGAGACCTTCGCCGGCACCGCCAAGACGACGACCTGCACGTGCTCTCCACAGACTGGATTGACGGTGCCGCCCGGCAGTTTCCTCTTCTCTGGCGAGCCCAGCGACGACGCGGGCATGGCCTTCGCAGTCAGTTCGCACGACGGAGCCACCTACCCGTCTGACGGCTCGCTTCTCGTCGGTCACAGTTGGGTCGAAACCGTGCGAGCAGCGGCGTTACGCAAAGATACCTCGAGCTCCGGGGGCGAGCATCCGGCCGCCCAAGTCGAGATCGAACGCTATGTCGCCATCGGCGCGGAAAAGACCATGACCTTCGAGAAAGGCATCTTTCGCGCCCGCGAAATCACCTTCGATTTGCGAGGTCGAAGCATAGTCGGCGAGGACAAGCGAGATCTGCAGGTCAAGCGCCAGGGAGTGGTATGGCTGGTCGGCGGGCTTGGAATCATCCGGATCGACGACGCATTCGCGAAAAGCTGGAACCTCGTCTCCTCGAACCTGCTGCGGTCCACTTCCAAGTAGCAACGCCAGGAAGAACCAATGGCCACGAGGAAGCTCCTTTTCCGGTGCGATGCTTCGACCGGAATCGGACTTGGACACCTCTCCCGGTGCCTCAACCTTGCCGACGCCGTTTCTCGGCAAGGTGGCGCATGCTGGTTTCTCGTCCGAAGGCTTGGCATGGATTTCTCCTCGTGGATAGTAGAGCGGGGACACACAATCATCGAGCACGACGTCGAGGTGGACGTCGAGGTGGACGTCGCATCTGGCGAGGTAACCACCTGTCTCTCGGACGCGGATCAGACAAGGACCAAGGCCGAGGCAGCGAGGTTAGGTGTTGGCTGGATTGTCGTCGACAGCTATTCGGCGTCGTCTGCCTACTTGGCAGGACTCGCCGGTGGCAACTGGCGCATCTGCGTGCTCGACGATCTGGCCGATCGCGATCTGCGATCCGCCGACGCGATCGTCAACCCGACTCCCGGTGCCCAAGCCTGGCCCTATATCGTTTCACCCCAATCCGTTCTTCTTGCTGGGCCGCAGTATGCGCTCATCCATCCAACGTTCGCCAAAGCCAGGGATAGTACCGGTCCATCGAGAATCCGGCCGACCGCGCAGCGAATCATGGTCTGCCTGGGGGGAACGGACGCCTCGAATTTGACGGAAGCGGTGGTCGACGCGCTAGTCGATGCCGAGCCCGAAGCCGAGCCCGAAGCCGAGATAAGAGCAGTCGTCGGGCCAAGACCAGCGGCCGAGAGCCTGCGGGCTCGTCGGCCAACTGTCGAGCTTCTTCCCAGGCAATCCCCCGCCGAGCTCGCCAGCCTCATGCAATGGGCGGATCTGGCGGTGGCGACGGCTAGCACTGTCGCCTTTGAGCTGTCCTGCCTGTCAGTGCCATCCATTCTCATCATTGCCGCCGCCAACCAGGCCAGATTCGTCAGCGCCCTGATCGAACGAAAACTGATCCCCGTCCTCGATGCCGAGTACCTACCCACCATGCTCGGCCAGCTCAGTGCTCTGGTTCGATCGCACGCCGAACGCGTTGCCCGCGGGGACTACACGTGCTGGAACGAGCTCTGCGACGGCAAGGGCGCAGTCCGAGTCGCAAGCATCCTGCTGAGCTAGCTACATACTACAGACCGACGGGAACAGGTTCGCGGCCTCCCCATTGCCAGTACGCGTACGCGACCGGTCCGGCCAGAAGCTCCCGTGCATCCGGGAAATAGGCGGCAAGAAACGCAGCCTCATTTGACGCCTTCCAATCATGAAGTCCGCGCGGCCTCTGGGCGACTGCAAAGCGGGGACCTGCTCCTTCGACCGAGGAATCCGGTCCAACGTGGGGTTTTGGCGAAGAACAGGATGACTTCGCTCCCCCCACCGTAGACCCGCTCTGATACGATTGGGCTGCGTGCACATTGGGAGCCAGCCAAGCCCTACTCTCGGGCAAGTATTGCCGCTATTGCCACCGCCAGGGGAAGCACCGAGGGCACCGACCATTTCTCGGGGCTCTTGCTTTACAGTTCGTAATCCAGCTCGTGCTCGTGCTCGAATGTGTCGATGGTTTGTCTCGATCCCTGTCATTGTCATTGTCATTGTCAGTCTCGTAATGGGCGGATTGGAGAATGCCCGTGCGGCATCCAATTGGCCGCAGCCTGCTCTCGGGACGTCGGCCAGCGGTGGGCCAGAAGTACTGTTCACCTTCGACGATGGGCCACACGAGAAGTACACGCCAATGGTGCTCGATGCCCTGCGCGCCCATCGGGTTCGGGCGGTGTTTTTCGTTGCCGGGTGGCGACTTGCCGACGGGGCAGACCATTCGGAACGCGAGCAGATCGTCAAACAACTGCTGGCTGAACGCCACATGGTGGGCAATCATACCTACCATCACGCTCACCTCTGCTCGATGACGGAAGAACGAGCCGCGTGGGAAATCGACCAGACTGCCCGGCTGCTTGGTCGTGTTGCCCGCCTCGAGGTTCCCTATTTCCGCACGCCCTACGGATCCCGCTGCCAGAAGCTGGAACGGCTGCTCGCCCAACGCGAGATCAACCATATCCATTGGGACATCGACGCTCGCGAGTATCTGCACCACGACTCCAACTTGACCCGCTTGCACGTAATCAGTCGTATCGCCCGCCTCGAAGGCCGCGCTGTCGTGCTGATGCACGACACCCAGCTTTCGACTGCACGGGCGCTGCCCGGCGTGCTGGCGTGGATAGAGGCCGAGAACCTGCGCCGGCAGGCTTCGGGTAGCGCGCGGACGATCAGGATCATCTCCTATGCGGACGTCGAGAAAGAGCGTCTTGCCCGACCGCTCGCCAAGATAGTTTCCGACTTCGGCCAGGCAGCCCAGCGACTATTGCCAACCATTGCCAACCGACTCGTGTCTCCAGTGGTCGGTAGGCAGCTGGTTGCGGAAGGTCGGTAGGATGATGAGCGCCGAACACGACGAAATGCTCATCACCGCCGAGACCATGGTCGACCACTTCAAGGTCGTTCGCCTGATTGGCCGCGGCGGAATGGGCGAGGTGTATCTCGCCCGCGACATCAGGCTTGGCCGGCGCGTGGCTTTGAAGGTCATCAGGCGGCGTTTGGCTGGCATGCAGGGAATGGACGACCGATTCCTTCGCGAAGCGCAGATTACCGCCAGCCTGAACCATCCTCACATCGTCACCGTCTACGCCGTCGGGGAGCATCGCGGCAATCCCTACCTGGCGCTCGAGTACGTCGAAGGACAGACACTTCGCCAACGAATGGACGAGGCCCATCCAGCGCTGAAGGAGTCGATGCGCATCGGTCTGGCCATCGCCCAGGCGCTAGCAGAGGCGCATTGCAACAAAGTCCTGCACCGCGATCTGAAGCCCGAAAACGTCCTCCTCGCCAAGGATGGAAGGCTTCGGGTGCTCGATCTGGGATTGGCCAAGCTGCTCGGCGAAGGCGAAGAAATCGACACCAGCCCGCTGGCCCGGCCACTTCCTGTTTCGACGGGAGCGCGGGCCAACGATGTTGCCCTCGACGAGACAGACCCGGCCTGCTGGGGCACGCGCAGTACGCCGGTCGGCACCATGGTTGGAACGCCCATCTACATGGCGCCCGAGGCGTGGCGAAACGAGCCTGTTTCCGAAGCTGCCGACGTATGGGCGCTCGGCGTGATTCTGCACGAGCTGGTCGTCGGCAGGCGCCCCTACCAAGACACTCCGCCTGGCGAGCTATCGACTTGCGTCAGTTCGGCTACGCCGGTGCCGGACATCGATACGCCACGAGGCACGCCGCACCAACTTGGCGACCTTATTGCCCACTGTCTTGCCAAGAGTCCGGCAGCAAGACCGCCTGCTCAACAGATTGTCGAGACCCTCGAGGAGCTGCTGCGCCGCAAGAACCTGGAAGGCGAAACCCCGCCCTTCCGCGGGCTGGCAGCTTTTGGCGAGC
Organism: Pseudomonadota bacterium; assembly: GCA_043801535.1. GTDB lineage: Bacteria > Myxococcota_A > Polyangia > Haliangiales > SHYZ01 > JAZDLZ01. The sequence continues at coordinate 6,341 of JAZDLZ010001021.1, read as the reverse complement.
GACACGCCGATCTTTTCTTTGGCAGAGATACCGAGATTGGCTCGTTTCTCGAGGCATTGCGCGAACAGCCGGTGCTGACGGTCGTCGGTCCCTCCGGGGCGGGCAAGAGCTCCTTCGTTCAGGCCGGCGTTGTTCCCCGACTGCGGGAGCAGCAATCGTGGGTAGTGGTGAGCGTGCGGCCTGGTAGCGATCCTTTTGGAACGTTGGCGGCACGGCTAGCGGAGTGCCGAGCCAGCCCGTACGGTCTCGGCACTGATCCAAGCCTTGGCCCGTCTGATTTTCAGCGGCTTGCTCACAGCATGGGGATTCTGGCCGAACCAACCCCGGGCATACCTCATTTGTCCTTGCCGTTCGCGCCGGCACCGCTGGCGTCGATACCAGCACGGGTTCCACCCGCGGAGGCAGCTTCGTCGCCGCTGTCGACCGCAGAGTCGGTGTCAGCATCCTCGCCGGTGTCGCCGGCTTCGTCGCTGTCGTCTTCGTTCTCGTCCCCGCAACAGGCACTACCTCTACCTCTTCGGCTCCGCAAGTCGCCGCGGCAGCTGAACGTGCTCCTTCACGAGCTTGCCGAGCACACCGGCGCGCAAGTGCTCCTTTTCGTCGACCAACTGGAGGAGGTGTTCACCCTCGTCGCCGACGACAGTGTCAGACGCGGATTCGTCGAATCGATCTACGGCGCCGCGGACGATCCGGCTGGACCGGTCCGCGTCGTGCTCACCGTCAGGGACGATTTCCTCGGTCGAGTTGTCGAGGGCACCGATGCCTGGTTGGCGCTGGAACGGGTAGTGGTGCTGCGGCGGCCAGGTCACGATGCGCTCGAGAGAATGCTGACTGGTCCCCTCGAGGCTCTTGGATATCACTATGACGATCCAGGGCTGGTGGCAGAAATGGTGGCATCGGTCAAGGGCGAGCCTGCGTGCCTGCCATTGGTTCAGTTTGCCTGCCAGCTCCTCTGGGAACGACGCGATGCAAGGCAGCGCCTGCTGCTGCGTTCTGCCTACGAGGCGATGGGAGGCATTGCCGGCGCGCTCGCCGAGCACGCTGACGGAGTGCTCGAAGGAATGCCACCCGACCAGGCGCGAATAGCGCGCCAGCTGCTCGTCAGTCTGGTAACCCCAGAAGGCACCAGACGGGTGTTGCCAGTCGACCAAGTGCTGGCGGATCTCGGTCCGACGGGAGACATCGCGCTGGCCAGGCTGGCGCAGGCGCGACTACTCACTCTGCGCAAAGGGCACCGCGAGGATTTTGCTCGGGCGATCGTCGAGCTGGCCCACGAATCGCTGATCCGAACCTGGAGCAGGCTCGCCCGTTGGCTCGAGGAGAGCAAAGAAGAAAACGCTTTCGTTGCCGAGCTTGCTCAGGCAGCGGAGCTCTGGCAAAAGCGGGGGCGGAGGATCGAGGAGCTGTGGCAAGAACGAGCGCTCGGCGATGCGATTGCCCGACTGGAGCGCTACCACGCCACCATTCCGCCGCTGGCTGGCGAATTCATCGCCGCGGGAATACGCCGCGAAGACAAGGCCCGACGGCGACGGCGGGCGCTGGCATTGACTGGATCGTCCGTGCTGGTGCTGGCCGCGGTCGGGTCGATGCTCGTAACCAGCGAGACTGCCCGGCAGCGCGACCGTGCCGAGCAGCAGCAGCAGATTGCCGAGGCGCAGCGTCGCAACGCCGAAATCCAACGGGCGGAAGCACAGCTGCAGGGCGCGAGAGCGGCCTTTGCTCGTGGCGATCTCCTCGGTGCCCGCGCCCAGCTCCGCAGCTCGCTCGAGGCGCAGGATTCACTGGCAAGCCGGGCTCTTTGGCACAAGCTCGCCCGCGATCCTCTGGTCTGGCGCCAAGGATTGGGCGACGAGCTAATGGGGGTCGACTTCGCCCCCGATGGAAAGACCGTTGCCGTCGTAACGAACGGGCCATCCGTCTATCTGTTCTCGCCTACTACCGCAATCAGGCAGGTGTTGAGCGAGGAGACTGAGGGACACACGTGCTTGGCCTATTCGCCTGACGGCCGATGGCTTGCAACCGGCACTGACTCGGGAAAAGTCACTCTCTGGGACACAACGGACGGTCTGCCACGGCACCTGAGCAGCAGCGGGGCAACTCTGCGCAGCGTCGAATTCAGTCCAGATAGTAGACTACTCGCGACTGCCAGCACCGATGGCACTGCCCGACTACTGGACGTCGTTTCCGGCGAGGAACAGGCAGTGCTGGCAGGCCATGACAGGTGGGCGACCAAAGTGACTTTCAGTCCCGACGGCGAAACGCTGGCAACTATGGATCTCAAGGGCACGCTGCGTCTCTGGCACCTTGCCTCACGCCAGGAGCAAAGGCAGCTGGTCGCTCTCGGGAGCAGCGCCTACGCTGTTGATTTCAGCCCAGACGGAAGCTCAATCGCCGTTGGCCACAATACCCTGGGCGACTATTCGAGAATCAGGATCTTCGACGTTTCTTCGGGACGAGAGTTGCGTGTGTTCGCCAGTCACAGCGAAATGATCGTCGACTTGCGCTATCACCCCGACGGGCGCGTTCTTGCTTCGGCCAGCATGGACGAATCCGTACGGCTCTGGGACGTGACAACCGGTTCCGAGCTGGCAGTTCTGCTCGGCCATTCCGAGGTCGTGGCCGGTGCCGCTTTCAACGCCGACGGGACAGTGCTGGCAAGCGCAGGATACGACGGAACGATAAACCTGTGGCATCTGGCCGCCGCCCGCTTCCCCGCCTCGAGGGTAGTCGGACACTCCGATGCCGCAAAGACTGCCCGCTTCACTCCAAATGGACAACAAATAGTCTCGGCAGGTGCCGACAAGACTGTCCGAGTCTGGGATGCCAGGTCCGGCAACGAACAGAGAGTCCTTTACGGTCATGCCGGTATCGTCAATACGCTGGCAGTCAGTCCCGACGGAAAACGGGTCGCGTCGGGAAGCAACGATCGCACCGTGAGACTGTGGTCGCTGAATACGGGCGGCGAGGAGCTCGTTCTGCTCGGCCACCGCAACTGGGTTACCAGCGTGGCTTTCGTTCCCAACAAGGTGGCTGTCTTGGCCTCCGGTGATGGTAATGGCCAAATCATTCTGTGGGATTTGGTCGAGGGACGGCAGCGGATCGCGTTCAGCGGCTGCTCTCCCTATGTCTTGGCCATGGACATCAGCCCTGACGGAAGGTTGCTGGCTGCCATCGGGAAGGAGCTCTGGCTCTGGGATACTGGGACACTCGAGCGTCTCCAGACAATCCCAATAGGTCCGAGCATCTCTCGGTCTTCATTCAGCCCCGACAGTAGCCACCTCGCTATCGGCAACGAGGACGGCTCGGTCAAGGTATGGGATATCCGTTCGGCCACCGGCACGATCGTTGGCAGACGCGGAACAACACCGGTACAGCAAGTGGTCTTCTCGCCTGACGGAAGCAGCCTTGCCGCTGCCAGCTCCGACGGCAACATCGGCGTGTGGCGCACTGCCGGCAAACACTCGTCATCGTCTGACACCGCGGAACCGCCAGCACGCCCAGATACTCCGCTCTTCTCGATCAAGGCATCCTCGCCGCCAACGCAGCTCGATTTCTCTCCGAGCGGCAGACACCTGCTCGCCACCTTCCCCGACGGCGCCATCCGACTCTGGGACGCCACGTCCGGCCTGCCTTTCTGGCGGGCACCGGTGCTGCTTTCCTCGACTCACGAATCGCTGACCCAGGCCGGCTGGTTGGCGCTGGACGACAACCAATCAGCGCAGAGAAACCATCCGCCAAGCAAATGGCGCTCGGCAATCGAACAGCATGGAATCTACGGCGCTGATGCGCGCACCAAGAGAGGTACCGAGCTCCTCTGTTTGTGGGGACAGGGGGATTCGCTCGAGCTCTGGTCGCCGACAAACGATGAGCTCCTCTGGAGTCGGAACGTTCCCGGGCTGACGCAGGTAGTGGCGATTCCCGATGGTTGCGCCGTCATTGCTCGCCGCCAGGCACTCGTGTTTCCCCGCGACGGCGGGGTCGTTGCTCTGAGAGACGATGCCACGGCACTGGCCTGGAGCGTGGAAGACGTTCTGGTCGCGGCAGACGCTGGCGTCCACGCCTACGACCAGAGCGGTACTGCCACAACGACCTGGCCAGCCAGCGCAGGAGCTACCGCCATCCGCCGGATCGGAGACTGGCTGGCTGTCGGCAATGTCGGCGGAGTAGAGCTGATCAGGACAGACAGCAGTGGCAGCAGTAGTGGCAGTAGTGGCAGTAGTGGCAATCGACGGTTCTGGCTCCAGGAAACGCCGCCCAGCGCCGTCACCAGGCTCAGCGAAGGCCCACCAGGGACACTGGCAGTCGGATTCGCTGGCGGTACGGTCGGCATCTGGGCATTGGAAAACGGTGCTCTGCTCGACAGCGTCAAGCTTCACGGACCAGTGGCACATCTGCTGTTTGCCGGCACCAAGCTCTATGCCGTGACCGAGGTGGGCGCCAGCGCCGTGCTCGACCTGGCAGTGTTCTACCAGGACTACTGCGACATCCTCTCCACCGTCTGGAAGCACGTGCCTATCGTGTGGGGGAAGGGACTCCCAGTCGAGCAGCCGCCGCCCCAAGAGCATCCTTGCGGGTTGTCATCCGCTCGTCGGTGACCGATGCCGAGGGACGCGACGAGCCGCCACGAGCGCCAGGAGCCCGAGCACCACCGCAAACCACAGGGTGCAGAGACGAGTCACCAAGGTCGCGGCAAGCGCACCTGGCTCGTCTAGCCCTTTCGCCGAGCACACCAGCAACAGGACCATCGATGCCTCGGTTACCACCAGGCCGCCCGGCAGAAAGGAGAGCGCGCCTGCCATGGTAGTCGCGGCGTAGATGAGGGTCGCGAGACCAACGGGGACTGTGGCGGCGGGCACGGCATTGACGATCAGCGCGAAACCAACGCACTCGCACAGCCAGGCCAACACGGCGAGGCTTGTTGCCCAGGCGAGGGGACCAGGACGCAGAAGGGAGGTCAGGTTGTCGTACAACTCGTGGAGCTTGGCTTCGTAACGACGCAACCTGGGCAATGCGCCGACCTTGCGGATGATTCCCCTCACCAGTGGCGGGGAAGCAAGCACCGCGAGAAAGACGGCGATCGCAACTGCCCCGGCAACGACCATCGAGAAGGCAATGCCGTAGATCGCAGTGCCGATCAGCCCGAGGACAAGCAGTGCCACGAGGTCGGTCAGTCGCTCGGCAACGACGAGCGGAGCGGTCCGCGCCATCGGCACTCCGGTGCTCTGCTTGAGAAGGACAGCCTTGAGCAGCTCGCCCACCTTGCCTGGAGTGACCGACATGGCGAATCCAGCCAGAAAAACGAGGAGGCTGGTCTTGATGGGGATTTGGCCAGCGGTCGCCACCCGACGCACATAGAGTTGCCAGCGAACGAAACGGATCGCGAAGTTGCCGAGAGCCAGCGTCAATGCGAGAACGATTGGAGTCGGTCCGATCTCGCCGAGGCGCGCTCCCAGGCGATCGATATCCGAAAAAATCGATGCTCCCGCCACGATTGCGATAATCCCGGCGATCGCCGGAATCGCTGCCCGCCAGCCCGAACGAACGTGCGCGCCGTCATCACTCTTCATAGGAGCCGTCGGACTGTTGGCGGTCACCCGTTCTGCCTGTTCTGCTCTCACGTCTCGAAACGAGCACAACCTAAGTCGCCATCGCAAAATAACGGGTGTGTCCCGATCGGTCAACGGGCTAGCCGTTCTCCTGATCCGGCGCTAGCGCGCCTCAAAACCACCCCTCCGCCCCTCCTCTCCGAGCTGACCAGCGAACACACTTGATCCCGCAGCCGACTTCTGGCATAAGGGGGGCATGTGGCTGTTCGGCCAGTGGTTCGGCAAGGAAACGGTTGCGCGGATAAAGGCCGCGGTGGAGGAGGAGTGCGACATTTCGCGCAGGAGCCTGGCCCGAAGAGTCTGTGAGTGGCTGGGTTGGCGACGTGCGGACGGGACGGTTCGGGAAGAGAGCTGTCGCAAGGCTTTGGATGAGTTGAAGCGGCGGGAGATCATTCAGCTACCGGAGAAGCCGCCCAACATGGCGTTTGCGAGAAAGGGCACCGAGAAGCGAAGAGGCGGCGGGGCGAAGGTGGAGGTGAAGGTGAAGGAGGTGAAGTGCGGGCTCGAAGAGATCGAGGGGCTGGAGGTGGTGGCGATTTCGAGTCGGTACTCGAAGGACTGGGGCGTCTGGAAGGGATTGATGCAGCGCTATCACTATTTGGGTGCCGGGCCGCTGTGTGGTGCCCAGATCCGATACCTGATCATCAGTCGCTCGCACGGATTGCTGGGAGGCTTGAGCTTCAGCGCCGCGAGCCCGCGGCTCAAGGAACGCGACCGATGGATAGGCTGGAGCGA
>JAZDLZ010001020.1:0-9361 GCA_043801535.1 Pseudomonadota bacterium | reverse complement strand
ATTCATTGGAGTGCCATGTCACCGTCGCGCCGCCGATTGCTGCGGCGAGAATAGCACCTCGAAAGAGGAATGGAACAAGGAACTAGGGACTAGGCACAAGGGACCGGGAACAGCACGACCAACGGCTTTTGTTCACACCCTTTCTTCGCTCTCGCTATGGCTCCTTCCTCACCTGCTACGGCACCGAGCACTACTACAGTTCGCGGGCAACCAGACTATGTATTCTTGGTTGGCACAATCCGCTCGAATCCGACGTAGGGCCGCAGTGCGTCCGGGATCACCACCGAGCCATCCTGCTGCTGATACTGTTCGAGCAATGCCACCATGGTACGGCCAATGGCCAGGCCGCTACCATTGATGGTGTGGACGAGTCTTGGCTTTTCTCCACTCGCCGGACGGTAGCGAATCTGGGCCCGACGTGCCTGGAAGTCCTCGAAGTTGGAGCACGAGCTAATCTCTCGGTAGGCGCCTTGGCCGGGAAGCCAGACCTCCAAGTCGTACGTCTTGGCAGCGGAGAAGCCGAGATCCCCGGTGCACAACGCTACCACGCGATAGTGGAGTCCGAGACGGCGCAGGACCTCCTCGGCATCGTCACGAAGGCTCTCGAGCTCCGAGTAGCTTTCCTCTGGCTTCACGATCTTTACCAACTCGACTTTGTCGAACTGGTGGTGGCGGATCATCCCTCTGGTATCCTTGCCGTAGCTTCCTGCTTCAGCCCTGAAACAGGGCGTGTAGGCGGTGTACTTGATCGGCAGCTTGCCGGCGGGCTCGATAATCTCTTCTCGGTGCAGATTGGTGAGCGGCACCTCGGCAGTTGGTACCAGGAAGTACTGCTCCTCGGCGGTTGCCGCGACCGTCTTGAAAGCGTCTTCCTCGAACTTGGGCAGCTGACCCGTCCCCTCCATGGCATGACGTCTCACCAGGGACGGCGGCCAGATCTCGACGTAGCCGCGACTGCGGTGAAGGTCGAGCATGAAGGACATGAGACCTCGCTCGAGTCGGGCGCCCTGGTCGCGGAGCACCACAAAACGCGCGCCGCTAATCTTGGCGGCACTCTCGAAATCGAGGATGCCCAAACCGACTCCGATGTCTGCGTGCTCTCTCGGATCGAACGAGAAGGGCGGAGGCGAGCCCCAGGTGGAAACGACAACATTGGCAGTCTCGTCTGCGCCGTCCGGGACGCTCTGGTGCGGAACGTTGGGAATGTAGAGAAGCTTCTCCCGGGCGTCGGCTTCGAGACGGGCCAGCTCTGCTTCCCCGTCCTTTATCTGCTGCGACAGAGCGCGCATCTTCTCGCGCAGCTCGGCAAACTCGGCTGATTTCTTGTCGCGAATCCGCGCCATTCCGTCGTTGGCCTGATTGCGCTGGGCGCGCAGCGCGTCGAGGGCAGCCTGCGTTCCCTTGCGCTTGGTGTCGACGGCCCGGAACGAATCGATCTGGCTGCTCACTGCCGGCCCGCGACGGACCACTCCGTCTAGCTTCGTGGGATCAATCATGTACGCGTCCAGTCCCCCCCATTCGCGGATTCTTCCCTGGCGATTCTGGCGTCTTGGCGATTCATCCTAAGTCTTTGTCTTTCTGCTTTGTAGCACGAGTCCAACGATGCAAGGCGACTACTTTGGTTGGCAGGCGGATGATATTCTCGTTCCTTAATGGCGACCATTACATGCAACCGCTGTGGCTCCAGGCAGCCGTTCGATGACAACCGCGCGATACCGCCATCGGGTATTCTCGTGCGCTGTCAGTCCTGCTCGGCCGCGATTGGCGTTCAGGCGAGCAATATCGAACGGGATGTGGAGAATCCTCAGGCCGCGCAAGAAACGGGGGCTTCCCCGCCGCGGTCAAGGATGCCGGCGCGGGGAGCAGGACTGGCGCCAACCCAGCCTTCGTTCTCGCCGCATCAACCAGCGCCCGCCCCCGGAGGTCGGGCTGGAATGGCCGCCCCCTCGAGCCGGGGAATGAGGGATCACTCCTCGGGCGCCACTGCAGCAACCAGGACCGCGCCGGCAGCGCCGGCAGCGGTATTGTCGTCGCCGGCAAGACCACCCGCGGCCGCTGGCAATCGTGGTGGTCTTGGTCGCCAGGCGCCCGCTGCTCCAGTACGCAGCGCGCAGCCAACCGAGCCGAGCTCCGGCCAGCGTGGTGCGGTTCCGCCGCACGGGCGGGGCATTCCCAGGGCAGAGGCTCCAACGACTCCCGTCCCAATGCACGCGCTGCAAGTGCAAATGATGGAGGAATCCGGTTTCCCGGAGTCTACTGGGGAATCGACCGATCCTGCTCTCAACATCCTGGCTCCCGGCCAGTATTCGCCGTTTGCTGCTTTTGATTTGCCTGCCCCGGTGCGATCCGCGATGCAGCAGCCCAACCAGGCAGGGAGCCAGGGATATGACTTCCCCGACCTGCCTGCTCCAGTGCGATCCGCGATGCAGGGATCTGGCCGGTCATACTCTCACCAACGGCAGGGTGGCGGTGGCGGTGGCGGACAATACGGGCATCCTTCACACCAGGAAGGCCAGCCACCCTACGACGCCGAGCTCCCGGCGCCAGTTGGCGCTGCGGGCGGCGACCAGCAGTACTACGACGCCGAGCTCCCGGCGCCCGTCTTTGCGGGCGGCGGCCAGCACCAGCAGTACTACGACGCCGAGCTGCCGGCGCCAGTTGGCGCTGCGGGCGGCGGCCAGCAGTACTACCAAGTCGATCTTGCCACGCCAGTTGGCAGCCAACCTCCCTACGACGCCGAGCTCCCGGTGCCCGTCACTGCCGCCGGCCAACAACAGTACTACGACGCCGAGTTCCTGACTCCGGCTGGGGCAGGGCAACTGCCTGGCGACGCCGAATTGCCGGCGCCCGTCTTTGCGGGCGGTGACCAGCAATACTACGATGCCGATCTGTTGGCTCCGGCTGGCTACCCGGCGGACGATACCGATCTACCCGCTCCGCTCGGCGGAGCTTCGAGATACGGGAGGGCAGGTATGCCAGCCGGCATGGCGCCAAACTCCGACGTGGACCTGCCGGCACCGGTAGTGCGCCAACCTCAGTACGGTGCTCACTACGGTCAGCCAGGCATGCCGTTCCCAGCTGGCGCAACGTCGGACAATCCGTTCGACGTCGATCTCCCTGCGCCCGTTCGTGCCGGTCGTATGCCTGGAGGACCTGCTTTTCGTCATGCCGACACTGAGGAGGCGAATCTGCTGGCGCCCGTAGGCAGAGGATCTCCTCACATGCTTGGCCTAGGTGAGCAGCCGGGGGCAGCGCGGTATGCACCGGCTGCGGAAGGGTATGCACCTGCGGAAGGGTATGCGCCCGCGCCGGAGGCCGGCGCTGCCGACCAGTACGCTCAGTTCGGCGATTGGCCGATCGGATTGGACTTGCCCGCGCCGGTCGGTCCGACAGCCAGTGGTGGTCTCGACCTCCCAGCGCCAGTGGGATCGATGCCTCGCGGTCTCGATCTTCCTGCTCCGGTCGGCCCGGTATCGCGACAGCACGGTCTCGATCTCCCGACTCCGGTTGGTCCCGCTCCACGCGGTCTCGATCTCCCGGCGCCAGTAGGCTCCATGCCACGCGGTCTCGATCTTCCTGCTCCGGTCGGTTCGGTATCGCGACAGCACGGTTTCGATCTCTTGGCTCCGGTTGGACCGAGCCCACGCTCTGGCCCCAACCTTCCAGCAACGCTCGATCTGGCCCCCCCCGGCGACGAGAACGAATCGGGTCCGGGGGGTTTCTTCAAGGACATCACTCTTCCTCCGCTCGACGCAGGCAGCGCAGCTCTCAATCTGGGAATCGGAGCACCCGCGGCGCCTCGGACAGCCGGTCATCAAGGTCTCTTTGCCGATGGCGCTCGAGGCACTCCCGCGCTCAACTTTCCTTTCGGCGCTGACCCAGGTGGCGAGCCTCAGCCCGGTCAGGATTATCTGCCGCCTGGATCAGCAGCTCCAGCCAACGCTGAGCCTCTGCCACCATCAGGCGGCAACTTCACTCTCGACGGGTTGGATCTCCTCGGGGGAGGCTCGAGCGCCGAGTTGCCTGCCCAAGGAGGCATCTTTGGCGCCGCAAGCGGTGGTGATACCGCTGGTGCTGATGCTGATGCTGGTGGCGGTGGCGGTGGCGGTGCAGGCGCGGAAGCCGGTGCTGGTGGCGGTCCAGTAGCGACTGGCGGCATGAAATTCGGAGAGCTCGATCTTCCACCGGCCGAACAGCAAGAGTCGGGTATGGGGGTCGTTTCCTTCTCCAAGGAGAAAGGTGCTCGTCGAGCCCGCCAAGGCGAGCTGGAGCTGGATGGTGGCAGACCCAAACGAACGGCGGGAACCATGGCAGGCGACTCGTCCATGGTGGGCGCGGCCACCGTCGAACGATCGCCAGCGACGAAAGCGGCCGCCAAAGCGCGCCGGAAGCTGATCGCCATCAGTGCCGGCGTCATCGCGCTGCTGCTCGCTGGAGGCATCATCGGTTACTCGTACTGGCGCGACACCAAGAATCGGATGGCAGCGATCGCTGGCTTCCTGGCCGAATCGCGACGGCTGATGCTGCTCGACGAGGAAGGGCACTGGGATCGGGCGGTAGCGGCAGCGCGCAATGTGAACGCGCTCGACAGACAGAACGGCGAAGCGCTCGGGCTGCAGGCTCAGGCGCTGATTTCGGCGGCGATCGACGAAGGCACCAACGAGAAGATCCGGTTGGACCAGGCCGACGCGGTGCTCAACGAAGTTCTCCGACTCAGCCTTCACGGTCCGGAGATCAACAAGGCTCAAGCGCTACGCGCAATCCTCGACGGAAAGCTGACCGAGGCACGCAAGATCATCAAGGACGTAACAGCGATCGACGCGAAGGACAAAAACCTGTCGCTCTACTCGGCTTGGGCATTACTCGAGGCCAAAGACCTCGAGGCGGCAAAGGCGGCGTTCTCCCAGGCATTGACCGACGCCCCGGACCGATTGCCAGCCCTGTATGGCCTTGGCAAGACGCACGTACTGCTGGGAAACCATCGAGAAGCAAAGAAAGTGTTCGAGAGAATCGTTTTTGGCGATGGGGCGATCCCTCCCAAGCGCAGCGGGCACATCGGAGCCAGACTGGGGCTGGTGCAGATCCAGCCCGTCGATCATCGTCTCCGCACCATCCAGCGCGAGCAGGGCTTGCGCGAAATCCTCAATTCCAAGGAGGCCGAGACCGGCCATTCTCGAGATCTGTCGCGTATCTGGTCTCTCTATGCGGACGAGGCGCTGCGCGGCGGACGAATCGACCAGGCAGTCGAGCGCTTTTCCAAAGCCAAGGACTACGACTACCGCAACCTCGACGCCTTGGTCGGTCTCGGAATGACCGCGATCGAGCAGGGAAAGCTGCCGACTGCGCGAGCGAGCATCGATGCCTGCCTGGCCCACAATCCTGCGTACGTGCCAGCGTTGGTGGCTCTGACGCGCCTCTTGTTGCTCGAAGGAAAAATCACCGAGGCGCGCCAGATGATCGACCGGGCGACCGGCGTCAAAGCCGACGACGCCGAGGTGCAGCTATGGCTCGGAAACGTCTTTGCCGCCGAGCGTTCGGACATGGAAGCAGCCAAGAAGGCGTACCGGCGGGCGATAGAGCTCGACAGAGACAAGTATGCGGCGTACGTGGCGCTTTCCAGGGTGCTCCTGTCGCAAGGGCTCGCTGCCGAGGGCTTGAAGGTGCTCGAGCCCGTCGAGCAGGTTGCGCTGGTCGACGGGGTGCTGGCGGTAACGCTCGGTTCTGCCTATCTTGGGGCTCTCGAGGTACAGCAGGCAGAAAAATGGTTTCGCACTGCCCTTTCGCTGGAGCCAAAGAACGAGGATGCTCGCGCTAACCTGGGCTCGGCGCTGCTCGCTCAGGGAAAGCTCGACGCAGCGATAGTCGAGTTGGAGCAGGCGAACAAGGACTGTGAAGGCCGGCGTGAGGACATTGGGCTAAAGCTGGCCATGGCCTACGAGCAGGCCAGGCGCGGGGACGATGCCAAGCGGCAGTACGAGGCGCTGCTCGCGCCGAGCGACGGACACACGCCGGCACTATCGGTTCGTGCCGCGGCTGGACGGTTCTATGCCAAACGGGGCGACGCGGCCATGGCAGCGCAGCTCGGGGAGTCGATTCTCGCCGAGGACTCGCTCTATCCGGCCGGCCTGTTCCTGCGGGGATTCGGCTTGCTGGCCCAGGACAAGCTCTCCGATGCCAAGACCGCAATTGTCGACGCGATCCAGCTCGATCCACAGCCCCAGTACTACGAAAGCCTCGGCCGAATCTACGAAAAGGAACGAGCCATCGACGACGCGTTGAACGCCTATGGCCAGGCAATGCGCCGCGACGCGACCTATGCGACTCCTCGCCTCGGGCGGGCTCGCCTCTACATGTTGCAACGAGCTTGGGCGCTAGCGCTCCCGGAGCTGGAGTCGACGGCGAGGATCGATCCCGCGAACGGCGAGGTTGCGCTGCGAATTGGCGAGTGTGTTTTCCAAATGGGAGCCACTGCCGCCGAACGGAAGGCTGCGATCCCGCACCTGAACAGGGCCATCGCCCTTGACCCGACGCTGGTCCATGCCTACTTCCTTCTCGGTCGGGTCTACTTCGACGACGATCGGCGTGCCGAGGCTATCGCCACCCTGCGACGCTTCGTCAGCCAGGCGAAACCCGAAGACGAGATGCTTGCCGATGCCTATCGAATGCTCGGCTACGCCTTCAAGGCAAGCGGGCGCGAACGCGAATCGTGCGAAGCCTTCCGCGAGTATCTTCAAGTCGCGCCGCCCAACGCCTTTTTCCGTGGGGATGCCCAGCGAATGCTGATGTCTCCGACATGTCGCTAGAGCACCGAACGGTTTGCCTCCCATCGGCAGCAACACGTATCCGATAATCGTCGGTACCGCCGGGCACATTGACCACGGCAAGACATCCATCGTGCGCGCGCTTTCCGGCATCGATACCGATCGTTTGCCCGAGGAGAGACGGCGCGGCATCACCATCGAGCTGGGGTTTGCCCACCTCGACATCGACGGCCGGCGGTTCGGGATCGTCGACGTGCCAGGCCACGAACGCTTTCTGCGTGCCATGACCGCCGGAGCGACGGGCATGGACATCGTCGTCATGGTGGTTGCGGCCAACGAAGGAGCAATGCCCCAGACGCTGGAGCATCTGGACGTGTGCCAGCTTCTCGGTCTGAAGCTCGGCGCGGTCGCTCTTTCCAAGTGCGACCTGGTGGACGACGAGTGGTTGTCGCTCACGATCGAGGACCTCGGGAGAATCACCGCCGGGACGTTTCTGGAGGGGGCGGCAGTGATTCCGATCTCCACCAATCCCGCCGATAGCAGTAGCAGTAGCGGTAGCGGTAGCGGTAGCGGTAGCGGTAGCGGTAGCAACTCGGCGGCAAGCGGCCAACGCGCGTGTGCCGCTGTTTCCAGTACTATTGCTGTTGGAGCCCAGCCCCAGCAGGCTGGCATCGAGCGGCTGCGCGCCGAAATCGGGCGGCTCGCCAACCTGGCCAGCCCGCGCGATTCCAGCGGCTGCCTGCGGATCCCGCTCGACCGGGTCTTTTCCATGAAGGGATTCGGTACTGTCGTTACCGGTACCATTGCCAGCGGCACGATTCGGATCGGCGACGATCTTGTCCTCTTACCGGGCGGCCGGGAGTGCAAGGCGCGGGGGCTCGAAGCCCATGGCGAAACGATTGCCGAGGCAGTGGCTGGAATGCGTTGCGCCGTCAACATCAGCGGCGTGGACCGCCAGGTCGTCCAGCGAGGACAGACCCTGTGCCACCCGGGCCTGCTGCGGCCAACGAGGAGTCTCGACACCCTGTTCCGCTTGCTCCCCGGTTGCAGGAGCGCGCTCGGCAAGCGCGCCCGCGCGCTCGTCCATCACGGAACAGCACAGGTCGAGGGAACGCTGGTACTCCATGACAGGATGGGATTGGAGCCGGGAGAGGAGTGCTTCGCCCGCCTCGAGCTGGCGCGACCAATAGCGGCTCTTCCGCGCGATCGCTTCGTCGTTCGCGGTTTCGCCGGGCAGCCCGAGCATCGCACCGTAGTCGGGGGCGGAGAAGTCCTGCGTATCGATGGTCCGCGAATCGGGCGTGGTGGTGGTGGTGGTGGCAGCAGTGGCGGCAGTGGTCGTGCCGGTAGTGGTCGTCCTGGTGGTAGCAGGACACCGGGAGCTGCTGCCGAGCTTGCCGCCATCGCTGCCGCTGTTGCCGCCGCCCCCAATTGTCCGGCGGAGTTGGCGATCATCGAAACATTCTCCGCCGGACGGGCTGGTAGGACGCATGCCGAGCTTTGCGCTCGCCTCGGCTCGAGCCCGACCCTCCTGATATCAGCTTTGCAAGACGGAGTACGGTCGGGCAGGCTGTTCTCGGACGGGGAGAGGTATCTCCACGCCGACGCCTGGCATGCCCTGCAAGAGGATTGTCTGGCGATTGTCCGCGCTGCCTCCTGCTCCGACGACGCCACGACGAAGAGTGGGTCTTCGATAGCTCGAGAGGAATTGCGCAGCAGGCTTCCCGGAAGGTTGTCTGCCAGGTTGTTCGACGAGCTCCTCGCCAGCCTGGCGAGGCTCGGCAAGATCAGCGACGACCGCGATCGAGTCAAGCTGATCCAGAGCAACGCGGAGCTCGCGGCGGTGCAGCAATCCGCCGGCGAGCACCAGCCACCGCCGGGTACCGCCGATGCCGAGCGTGTTCTCGCCCTGCTCTGCCAGAAAGGGCTCGAAACGCCGCCGGCCCAGCAGCTTGCCGGCGAGCTCGGCCTGCCGCTATCCGACGCCAGGAACGCCTTGCAGAGCCTTCTCGAGCGGCAGCTCGTCGTCAAGATCAAGCCAGACTACCTGGTCGTCGCCTCGATCCTGGCAGAGCTGCGCAATCGGCTGAAGGCACATCTCCTGGCCAACGGTCAGATCACCCCCGGCGAATGGAAGCTCATCACCAATACCAGCCGCAAGTACTCCATTCCTCTCGCCGAACACTTCGACGAGGAGAAGGTCACTCTCCGAATTGGATCGATACGCAAGCTGCGCCAGCGCTAGCACCAATGCCAGCCTCCTTAGCAGCGTAACAAATCCAAATCACTCCCGATTCTGTCGGGCGAGATTCTAGTTCCTTGTCCCTAGTTCCTGGTTCCTAGTTCTCCTCACTCGGGACGGAAGTCGAATCGAACAAAGAACTAGGAGCAGAGGACAGAGGGCCGAGAACGGCCCGAATCTGGCATTCCTCACCGACGGGAAGATCCGTTAAGTGACTGGGCACCGACCATTTCTCGGGGGGGTGTGAACAAAAGCCGTTGGTTGTGCTGTTCCCTGTGCCTAGTCCCTAGTTCCTTGTTCCATTCCTCTTTCGAGGTGCTATTCTCGCCGCAGCAATCGGCGGCGCGACGGTGACATG
>JAZDLZ010001018.1:0-4934 GCA_043801535.1 Pseudomonadota bacterium | reverse complement strand
GCCCGGCATGCGCCAATCGTGAGGTCACGCTCACCGGCTGTGACATCGGCGGTCCGATCAAGACGAACGCCGAGGGTTCGATCGCTACTTTTGTCGTTACCGCCTGCAGTGATACCGCCTGCGAGGACAGTCTCGTCTGCGCCGCGGCAGTCACCGACGAACACGGGCTCACAACGTCGGTGCAGCAACAGGTGAACGTGGACACCGTCGCTGAGCCTTGCGATCTGACGGTTACGCCGACTCCCCTCGACGTCGCCGGTTTTTTTCCAGCCGTGCTCAACAGCAGCATGGACATCGACCCGGAAGCACTGTTTCAAGCGACGTTGACAGTGTCAACGACCCCTGGAATGCAAGTGGAGGTAATGGTTGGAGTAGAACCGCAGGGAAGCAGCGTTGCCGATGGGGCAGGTCTGGCTTCTTTCGCCGTTGACCTCGCTGATGGTAGCCAAACGCTCAAGACCACCTGCATCGACTTGGCGAGCAATTCCAGCCAGGCAGAGGTGGTAGTGCTGGTGGACACAATCGAGCCAACCTGCTCGATCACGACTCCCACGGAGGGCCAAGTGTTGATACCTGCCGACGACGTGGACACCGGCGACGCCGACACTGATTTCGAAGTCAGAGTCGACGTTGGAGGAGGGGACGTGGATGGCGAGTTGGTCGCGATCCGAGTCGGTGAGACCGACCTCAGCGCAACAGTACAGACTGGTGAAGCAGTGGCGACCGCCTCGCTGACAGACCCAGCGCCGGCCATTGCCGTTTCTGCGACAGTCCACGATCACGCGCTCAATAGTTGCGAGGACGCCATCTCCATTCGCCATGAAACCGTTGGCTGTCCGATCGCGTTTATCAGCCCGAGCGCCGCTGTTACCAACGATACCGATTTGGTCGCCGACGGACTCCAGACGTCTGTGGCCGTTCAGGTCGGCGCTGCCTGTGCCGGGAGAACAGTCACCCTTGCCTCGTGCGATATCGCTGCTGACCCGCTCACCGTCGTGGCGACCAGCGGTGACCCGCCTCTTGCGACCTTCACGACGACTATTTGCGCCGACGCCGTCTGTGAAGCTGTCCGCGACAGTTGCACTGCCTCGGTAGCCAACGAGTTTGGCATCGTCACTACCAATGTTGCCGCAATCCGTGCCGACACTGTCGTACCGGGCGTCCCAGCCGATCTGGCCGCCGCACCCCGGTCCAGGAATACCGTACGGCTTGCATGGACAGCGCCTGCCGACAACGGCAATCCGGTCCAAGACTGCGTCGTGAGGACTTCGAGCACTGAGATCGCCGACGAAAGCGCCTGGAATGCCGCTACAACCTACGCAACCGTCCCGGGAGTTGCACCTGGCACCGAGCAGACTCTGGATGTCACTCCCCTGCCATTCGGAAAACAGGGCAGTCGCTTCTTCGCTATCCGCTGCCGCGATGCTGCGAGCAATAGCGGCGCACTGGCGAGCGCGGGACCGGCAGCTCCTGGCTTCATTGCCGGGCCAACGTTTGGACCGGCGACCATTGACGGAGCCAACATGAACAAGGCGAGGTTCGGCCTGACTTCTGTTTCTCTCGACATCAATCTCGACGGTTTCTCCGACTTTGCCGTTGGTGCACCTATCCTCGACACCGATAGCAATGGTTCGCAGAATGGGGCCGTCTATGTCTATCTTGGCGGAGCAACCGGTATTTCATCCACACCTGATTTTGTAGTCAGCGGCTCGAAAACGACCCACCAGCAATTCGGCCGGACAATCGCGGCCATCGATTGGAATGGCGATTCTCATGACGACCTTGCCATTGGCGCGCCACGCGACCAGTCCAACCTCGGTGGCGTGTTCATTTTCTACTCTGACGCGATCACCTGGGAAAAACCGACAGAAACAAGCTATTCAACTGAGGTCGCAGCCAGTGTCTCGATTACTCCCGACGGCATCGACCCGCTGTTCCTTGGCAGCTACTTCGGCTACTCGTTGGCTGTGGTCGACTACGACGGGGACGGGCGAGATGACATCGCAATTGGCTCACCCTATATGGAATCGACTCGGGGCGGAACAGTAGTCGTCTTCGGCGGAAGCAACGCGAGTTCGATCGCCGTCCCGTCCGGACTGGCAGCCGCCAACGCCACTGCCTTCCTTCTTCGTTTCTCCAGTGCTCCGCCAATGATCGCCTTTGGCTTCACACTCGTCGGCCTCAACGATCTCGGAGACGCCGATCCCACCGGGTTCCCACACGACGATATTCTCGTTCTTGGATTCCCGGACAATGTATCCCCCGCCGTCGGCAATGATCCAATCGAGTCTTGGGATGTTGCCTACGTGTACTATGGACGGCCGCGTCCTGCTGGCAATTGGACGGTATTCGACAACCTGGCTGCCGAGGAGTTGCTTGTTGCCGAACCAGAGACTCTGCCTGACAAAGCAAATGCCTTCGGCTACCGAGCCGCGTCCATCTCCGACCAAGACGCCGACGGGAAACGAGAAATAGTCATCACCGCGTCTGACTACGGTGCGAAAGCAGGAAGGGTCTACATAGTACCAGGCGGCACATCGGTGGTTGGGACCCAGGAACGAAAGGATGTTGGCAGCAGTTCGCTCTTCATTGTCGAAGGTAGTGCTGGTAGCGACCTCGGCCGTAACTATCTTCCACTGCCCGGAAAGACCGGCGGTGACATTGACGGCGACGGAACTGACGACATGTTCGTCGGCAGCGCGGCGGCAGCGCCCGCACGGGCCTACTACTGCGCGTTCCTGGGCGATTCCAACCATGCGGGCCTGATTCCAATGGCCAGCTGCGATGCCTACGCCCGCATGCCAGGCAATCTGAGTGCGATCGACAGCGCGAGTTGGGCCGGCGATCTTAACGGGGACGGCAACCCGGATCTCGTGGTAGGCTATGCGATGTTTTTCCAGACAGCAGAAACGGGGCTCGTGCAGATTCTCTACTAACCGCTACCGACCCTTTCAGGGAGGAGAACCAATGACAGAGACGAATGGCAACCGAACCGACAACAGCTTGAGAGAGACGTACGAACCACCAGCAGTGTTGGACGAGCAGCCGTTTGAAACAGAAGTGCTGCTAGCAGGAGCGTACTTTGAAGGCTGCTAGGCCGACCGATGGTTGAGGGTTCCTCCGAATGACACAGACACGAGAGCGTCTGGTGCTGTCTCTCTCGGACACGACAGCCCTCTGCATTGGGCTGCTTCGCAGAGGTACTAGATTTCCTCTGCATGCCCAGCTTGACGGCCGTAGCATGTGGCCGGTGATACCCGATGGCTCCGTGGTCGAAGTCATCCCGTGCGCTCCCCACGAACTGCGACCAGGGGACGTCGCCGCGTTCGAGCGCAATGGTCTTCTCGTGCTTCATCGAGTCATCAGGAGTAGTGGCTCGGCAGTGCGTCTTTGCGGTGACTCGAATCTATGTAGCGACGGAGAGATACCCTGGTCAAGAGTGCTAGGCCGGGGACGGGTGATCCACCGCCGACCTCTCGAGCTGCGGCTACCTTGTTGCCGGCATGTACGAGCAATGGCATTCTCGCTACGCACCCACATCTGGGCGGCTTCTCACCGTCTGCTCGACGGCGTCAGCCGAACGCTGCTCGGTCAAGCCCGACCCGAATCCTCAGTGTGATACTGAAACAGCGACGGTGGATCACGGACCGGCATCGGTGTAGCTCCGCCGATGCCGGACAGCCAATGACAACCCAAAGAGGGGGCAATCTACAAATAGGCCGCGCTCACTTTCCTTCCCGACCCAATCGCTTGCTATACTCCCCCCAATGTCTGCTGCTCTGGCCACCGAGCCGCCGCCGGCGATTGCCGAGGCGGTGTCCATGCTCCGCAAGCTCGAGGGAAGTATTGCCCGGGTCATCCGCGGCAAACCGGAAGCGATCAAGCTTGCCATCACTGCTCTACTCGGGCGAGGCCATCTCCTCATCGAGGACGTTCCAGGGGTTGGCAAGACGACGCTGGCGGTAGCGCTGGCGCGCTCGATTGGCGGGGCATTCCGTCGCATCCAGTTCACCAGCGACCTGCTCCCTTCCGACATTCTCGGAGTGTCGGTCTTCTCCCAGCAGAGCGGTCGCTTCGAGCTCCAGCAGGGACCGATATTCGCCAACGTGGTTCTTGCCGACGAGATCAATCGCACGACGCCACGCACCCAGTCCTCGCTTCTCGAGGCGATGGCCGAAGGCCAGGTGTCAATCGACAACGTCACTCACGTTCTCGAGAGACCGTTTCTGGTGATCGCCACCCAGAATCCGCAGGAACACTATGGCACCTATCCGTTGCCCGAGTCGCAGATGGATCGGTTCCTGCTTCGGATTCGCCTGGGCTATCCGCGCCCCGACGACGAACGGCGGATTGTCCGGGATCGCAACATCCGCGATCCGGTGGCGGCGGTCGAGCCAGTGCTGACGCTGCCACTCGTTTGCCGGCTCCAGGAGCTCGTCGGAGCGGTGCGCGTCGACGAGGCGCTGCTCGACTATGCGCTGCAGGTGGCGGAGCAGAGTCGCTCCTCGGTCTACCTCAGTCTCGGGGTTTCTCCTCGCGGTCTGCTCGCCTGGTACCGGGCAGCTCAGTCCTACGCCCTGCTTACTGGCCGGGACTACTGCGTTCCGGACGACTTCAAGGAGCTCGCGATCCCGGCGCTCGCCCACCGTCTGATTCTTGCCAGCCAGCAGGAGACTCTCGGTCGAGCGCGCGAGGAAGCGGAACGGGTGATCGCCGAGATTCTCGACCGCGTTCCGGTTCCATAGCCGCCGGAGCATCACCAGGAAGGTCTCCGTTGCAGGTACGAGAGCTACCGGGTGTGAACAAAAGCCGTTGGTTGTGCTGTTCCCTGTGCCTAGTCCCTAGTCCCTAGTTCCTTGTTCCATTCCTCTTTCGAGGTGCTATTCTCGCCGCAGCAATCGGCGGCGCGACGGTGACATGGCACTCCAATGAAT
>JAZDLZ010001017.1:0-6822 GCA_043801535.1 Pseudomonadota bacterium | reverse complement strand
ATTCATTGGAGTGCCATGTCACCGTCGCGCCGCCGGTTGCTGCGGCCAGAATAGCACCTCGAAAGAGGAATGGAACAAGGAACTAGGGACTAGGCACAGAGGGCCGGGAACAGCACGACCAACGGTTTTGTTTCACACCCCCTCGCGTCAGGTCTAGAAAATCCAGGGTCACCGGCAGCTTCATGTTTCGTAGCGTAGCTTGCGTATCCCCGTCGAGAATCCGGCCTGATGACAGAATGGTTGGAAAAAAATGACAGCCCGATGAAGAAAAAACTTGACAAGCGGGGGGGGGGCCACTCGTAGAGTGCCCAGCGGTTGTTAGCAGAGAGTCCGCCAACCATGGCAGTGCGGAGGAGGCAGAAGACGAAGGCGGACCAAGGCGGTGTCAACTAGAGCATCGACATAGTCTACGGGAAGGTGGGTTCATGGCAGTATTCCAATGGAGCGCTGCTGAGCCAGGTAGTTGACCGAGAGCTCGGCCGGCGCCGATAGCGAACCCATGTGGTTCGAGGAGCTTGAAGCATGCCGGCAGTGGCGCTGCTGGCAGGGGGATGGGTGTGCCTTGGCGAACGCACGCTCAATGCGACCGACGAAGACGACAGACGAGGGAGAAGACATGAGAGTTGTTACACGACGAACGGCAGGGTTGTCTCTTATCGCAGTGGCAATTGCTGGCGCCGGCGGCTGTGGCGTCGGCGACTTCTTTGGTCATGGAAGTTCGGCGGAGCCAGCGGTGACCTACTGCGACCGCGACTTTGACGGGATGAGCGCGGTCAAGAACAATTTCGATGACTGTGCCAATACCGAGGATTGTCCAAAGGGCTCCTATTGTGACACCAGGGCAACGAAGCCCTTTTGCGACTGGGAGTGTTATTCCTCGAGCGATTGCGACTCAGGAGCCGTCTGTAGCTGCGATGGACATTGCTTCGCAGATGGGGAGTCTCTGCCGCCAGGCGTTGATCCGACCTGCCAACGCGACGTCGGCATTCTGAGCAAGGCTGGAGACCGCCGGTGTGCTTGGGACGATGACTGCCCGCTCGGTAGCCATTGCAGCGAGGCAACGAGAGTCTGCCGGTTCGAGTGCACGAAAAGCGAGGACTGCGTCGCGAAGAATCTCGGCGAGGTGTGTAGCTGTCTCGGCACTTGTGTCGCTGCCGGTAGCGGTCCGAAGCCTCCAACCAAGCTCGAGCCAGGAGCCATTCTCCCTGTGGTGTCCGTCTTGGCCACGAATATCGGGGTAGTCCAATCGCTGCCGCCGTCGGAGTCCGAAGACACTGAAGACCCGCAAGTCCTGCCAGCGGATTGGGCTCGTCGTCGGGTCGATATCAAGGTTCATCGCGAGGATAGCAAGCAGGCATGGCCCACGATCCACTTCCGGGCGAGCAGGCGGTGCCTCGATCCTGCTGGTGGAGCCTCTTTCTTTGCCGATCTGCCTTACAGCTGCGGGGCTATCGTCGAAGTCTGCTGCGGCGACGCAAGCGTGTGCAGCGGGGAGAACCCGGCAGATGGTCCCATGATCTGGGGCCCGGCATGCGGCATTCCCAGCGAGCGCTTGAAAACGCTGGCAACCCTGCCCGACGAGACAGAGCTCACCGATCTCGAGCTGAGCATCTGGGTGCGCCCCGCCAAGTGGTCGACGTCGAACGACGAGTGGTCGATGTTCGTTTCGGCTGAGGGCGTCGCGAGCAACGCTCCGGTGGAGGTGACTTTTCATCCGATCGACCGCAAGTCGACCGAGACTGCGTCCACCCCGCCTGTGGTACCGCAGGATGGTGTGTACGAGGGAAAAGTGACTCTCACCGCGAGGGTCGGGACTGCCAGCGGATCCACCCCCAGCGCCACCTCATCAGGAGAACCGCTGGCCATCCCGGTGAAAGCAATCGTGCGCGGTGACGAGATCGAGCTCTTCGACGGGATCGGACTCCTCGGTGCCAATGGGAAAATCAGAATTCGACTGGACGGGGGTCGCGTCTTGACCAGGATGCTGATGCCGAGCGAGGAGACTGCGGGCTGGGTCTCCGGCGAAGTTGTGGCGACCGTCACCCACAAACAGAATCCGGTCGACACGTTTGGCCGCCGCAGCGGGCAGCTAGTCTATGACCTGGATCCGCTCGAGCCAATGGGGCGGATCACCTTTACTTGGAGCTACGAGCTCGATCGGACCGGCAGCGTCGAGTCCTGCGCCGACACCGACTGCGTCGAGGCGGGATTCGATCGCTGTGACGATAGCTGGTCGAGCTGCACCTGGGGCGAGCCATGGGTGAGCGATGTCCTGGAGTGCAGCGGTGACGGCGTTTGCACTGCCGCGGGATACGCGCGTTGCGACACGGAGCACGTCCCGCCGATATGCACCGCCGATGCTGGTACGGCATTCTTCAGCAACGACCTGGCTGCCCGCTGGTTCGAGCGGTTCTCGTCGCACGCGCAGTATGAGCTCGGGATGATGCCGAGCGACACACTGGTGTTTCTTTCAGCCTTGGCTCGTCCGGAAACAGACTTCCTCAACGCATGGTGGCCTTTGTACCTAGAGGACAATTTATATCATGCCAGTCGCGGCTTTGCAGGCATCGCGAAGGATTCCCGTCCCCAAGTGGCCTTGATTCCTCCAGAAATCCATGCCGATGGCTACGGCCTTTGCCTTCGTGATTTCCGCCAGTACCTTTCCTGGATCGACAACCAAAAGCTCAACTTGAAAGACGTCGGGGTCACTTTGGAAGCAGGTAATGTCGCGCCCAAGTCAGTTTCTCCGAAGCTTTCCGACCCACAGGCCTGCGATGTTCTGATCTCCGTCGGCAAGGTTACCAGCAGCTACTTTCCCCCATTCCCTCTTCTGCCTGGTTCTGGTTCCTTTCCGCCCGAAAAGGCATGGGGGATCTATTCCGGTCGGGCACCGTGCGTTGACGCCAGCGCCCCCAGCGCCATCAACAAGATACTCGCCCAGAGCACCACTAGCGCCCCGCTGGCCGCTACTTGCCAGCAGGTTCATGCCAATTACCAGGCCGCCACCGGGTATGTCGGCCCATATGGAACTTTCGTCGGCGGCCTCTGCTTCAAGAGTGCCTACCAATTGAAACTCTCGGCCACGATCAGCTATTCCCTCAAGACCGACACCCACTCGATCTATCTGTGCCCGTTCAGGGAAATCATGTTCGGCCGGGCCGACCCGATCACTGCCGTGCAGCGCCTCATGTCGTACGACCCTGCCCTTGAGAGCTACCCGGCGCTCAGCTCTTCGGTGTTGGGCAAGACGGTCATGCCTCTTTCGGGTGATCTGGCCACCGCCGACGACAGGGCGCCAAGAGGGGTGGGGGTGGTGACCTACGAAGACAGCCTCGAGCTCACCGGCGATGCCGCGCTGACTATTGGCAGTGGTGCCATGCTCGCCAAGTGCGTCGAGGAGCTCACTACCGAGCCGCCACCGCCGATGCCACGTATCACCGACACGGCAGATGGGCGCGAGTACTACGAGAAGCTCTTTGGTGGCACCTGCTTCAGTCCAGCGATCTTCTATCCGGCGCTGGAGATACTGGAGCAAAGCATCCGCTCGTCGCGAGCAGTCAACCCGGACGTGGAGAGGTCATACCTGCGTCTATTCCAGCAGTGGCTGGCGCTCCACGCCTTCATGGCACGCGAGGGTCTCGCGGTCGGTCGTCTTGCCCAAGCCCTGCAATCGGCTTCGGCGCAGAACGGCCCGGACTCGGAGGTGATGGTGCTCGAAAAAGCCCTCGACCAGACGCCAGCCATGGAAGATGTGCTGCGAGCGGTGGAAGCCGGCTGGAGCCTACTCCTCGAGGGTGCTCATGGCTCGGTGCTGCTCGACAGGATATCGTGGGAATCCCTGCGGCTGCCCGACTACCGTCTTGCTGGCAGCACTGGAATTCATCCCGATCACGAGCAGGGCGTCGGGCTATCGGTCGGGATCGTGGAAACAGCGTCGGTCCATCTGGCGCTGCTCGAGGCGTATCTGCTGCGCACGCTCCGTCACGCCTACGTCTCGTGCTCGGCTGGCATTCCCCATCCTGAGCGCGATCGGGCACTCGCAATGCTGGCGCGCACGCTGCGTCTCACCGCAGCGACAGAGACAATAGCATCCGAGATCTACCGGAAGGCGGCGACCAGCGGCACCGTGGGCTGGAAGGAGCGCTTTGAAGCTGCGCGCGCCGAGCATAGCGCCCAGTTTGCCAAGGCAGTCGCTGCCGGCAACATGCTCGAGCGGTGCATCAATCCGCTCGGAATCTCGGACGACGAGCTGCCGCTGTTCTTTGGCGATCCGGTTGGCGAGTCGGGACGGTTCTTTGCTTCGTCGGACTATCTGACGACTGGCTGGGCAGTTCCCACGGTGGAGGTTGCCCGGGCTTCGCTGGAAGCGGCAAGGCGCGCCTGGCTCGAGCAGCGCGCGAGCAGGATACAGGCCCAGCTTTCCGAACAAGATGCGGATCGGCGCGTCGAGCAGCTCGCTGCTCAGTACGGCAACCAGCTCAGCGCCATCTGTGGCCTGACCGGCGTCGAATACAAGGATGCTTTGGGCATGTTTGGCGATGGGCCTGGAGAGCTCACCGCCGATACCTGTTTCTTGAACATGCTCGACCCTACTTGCCGTGAGGATGCAGCTCCCAAGACACGGCTCGAGCTAGACAACAACGCCAAGGACGCCATCGTTCTCCAGCAGTGCGTTATCGAGAAGTGCGGCAAGAGGAACGCGCTCGTGGCCAAGTACAACGATCTCGCGAGCGCCAATCTCGACGGTACGGACCCGGAGAAGCTGAAGCGGCTCTACGAATCGGCGGTGGCGACCAATGATTGCGCTGCCGAGCGAGCCGCCTGTTCCGAGGAGAAAGGGCTATCGGCGGAGCTGCTGCCGGAGCCCGAGCAGATTGGGCTGGGCAACCAGATGAGGGCGGACTGTTATCGTGGCCAATTGGGCGAGGCATTCCTCGCGATCATGGCAGCAGGTCAAGACGTTGAGATTGCCCGTGCTAGCCTTGCGAATAGCGAGCAGCTCTATCAGCAGCAGGTCACCTATTGCTTCAATCAGGCTTCAGCGTTGGAAAAGCTGGACGACCTGCGGACGGTCTACGACGACGACATGCGCGAGATGGTGGTCGAACGAGACCAGTATGCCCAAATCGGCTCTGCTTTTTCGACGATGGCGTCGGCGGCCTCCGCGGCGGTGACCGCGGGTCCGGGTGGAGCGCTCTCGGCGGTTGTGGGTGGGACCTTCGGGATGATGGCGGCCGACGTCAGCAGCAGAATGGAAACGAGACAGGCACGGTTCGAGGCAGAAACAATGGCGCAGCGGAACCTCATGGAGAGCCAGGCGTGCTTCCACGAGGCGAACCAGCTCAGGGTTGGCACTGATACCGCGGTGCTGCGCATCTACCGGGCGCTGCTCGACGCCGAGATCGCCGAAATCCGGTTCTCCAACCTGCGACGGGAGGTCGATCAGATCGTCCTCGAAGGAAACGCGGTGCTCGAGCGCGAGGAGGGGCGCACGGTTCCCAGCATCGCCCATCACTACTGGCTCGACGAGCGGCTCGATCGATTCACCAAGGACTTCGACTGGGCGCAGCGACTCACCTATCTGGCAATGCAGTCAGTCGAGTACGAGTACCAGCAGAGCCTGCCATTGCGCGACGTGATCCTCGGCGCCACTCACCCGGACCAACTCCTCGACGCCGTGCGCGCCATGCAGCAAGAGCAACTGACCAGGACCATCAATGGCCGGAGGCCAGAGGAGGCGACGGTAGTGCTGAGCCTGCGCGACGATATCCTGGCTCTCCAGAACCAGGAGAACGTCCCGGTAGGGGAGCGAGATTGGCCGCCCAACGTGCAATTCCAAAATCGTCTGTGGAGGCAGCAGTATCAGGTATTCGATAACGACGATCGCTATCTCGGGCAAGGAATACCGTTCACTCTCACGGCGATCGGTCCGCTCGCCGAGCGGTGCGCCGAGCGGTTGTGGCGTGTGACCGCAACCCTGCAAGGCGACATGCTGGATGTCGATGCCCCGACGGTGTCGATGTTCCTGATGAAGCGCAACAGCTTCCAGAGCCAGTGGTGCAACGGGCACGGCGAAGAAGACACCTTGCAGGTCGGCTCGGTGCAGCCGTCGTCGCGGCTCTTCGACGCTGGCCAGCGGGGCGGCAGCCGTGCAGTAGGCATCACTCACGTCTCGGCCATGCTGCAGCCGTGGCTGAACGTGCCCAAGAGCGAATTCTACCGCGACGCCTATGTCGAGGGAGCATCCGAGGAGCTGGCCGGTCGCGGGTTGTATGGCGACTACGTGCTGGTATTCCCTGCCAGCGGCCTGCTCGCGGAGGATTTCCCGCTCGAGAATGTCGAAGACGTGCTGATCCGGTTCGACTTCCTGTCGGTCGACGACATCCAGGTGAACATGTAGCATTGTGGCTCAGCAGCAGGCTGAGTGAGCAGCAGGGGAAAGGCAGCAGCACATGATGGGCACAGCGAAGTGGCTGAGGTTCACTGGCCGAGCATCGGGAATTGCCGAGAAGCGTAGCGCCAGATACAGGTCCTGGACAATCCTCACCCTCCTCACCCTCCTCACCCTCACCCCCACCTCCGCCCAGGCCCAAGTCGAGCCGGCGAAGTCGTTCTCACCGACGACGCTGAAGCTCCCCGACGGACCCGGGTCGGTGCAGGGGTTGGCGGACAGCGTGTCGGTCGGCATGTTCAGTGGCCAGGTGGAGTACTCGGTGCCGATTGCGGTGCCGACCACCGGTGGGATGGCGCCGTCGCTGGCGCTGGACTATTCGGGCGCGCTCGGCAATGGGCCGGTCGGGGTGGGCTGGACGCTGCGGGTGC
>JAZDLZ010001015.1:0-3384 GCA_043801535.1 Pseudomonadota bacterium | reverse complement strand
ATTCATTGGAGTGCCATGTCACCGTCGCGCCGCCGGTTGCTGCGGCCAGAATAGCACCTCGAAAGAGGAATGGAACAAGGAACTAGGGACTAGGCACAGAGGGCCGGGAACAGCACGACCAACGGTTTTGTTTCACACCCTGGTTATGGGCCAGGGGTCATGGGAGGCTAGAGATCCGTGCGGGCAACCGGTGCCGATTCATCCGATTCATCCCAGGTGGAGGGGGGCGGGGGGGAATTCGCGGACATTCGCTGGCACCGGTCGATTTCGGTGCGACATGACGGGGATCAGCGCCTCCTTATTGGTAAGAGTCTTCTTGGAGCATTGACTGGGCCAAAGGGCCTACAAGGCGTACTTGGAGCTACTACTCATGGCAGCACACCGCGCATTCTACCAGGAGAGCCACCGGATCGATGTCCACGAGGGGGCACCGAGCATTCTGCCGGCATCCTGCACTTCCGTTCCTGCTCCTGCTCCTGCTCGACAATGCTGCGCCTTTCTGTGGATCGACGTCAGCGTTCTGACGAGCAAGCGAAGGGCGGGTTTGAGCGGAGCCCACCGGCGGGTTGATTGCCATTCGGTCGGTGTAGGCAGTTGATGCCAACCGAGGGTGGGGTGATGGGAGCGACCGAGTCCGCGGATTTGGCAGTTGGACAGACGGTGGGAAGCTATGTTGTCAAGAGCTCGCTGGGTACCGGTGGCTGCAGCTCGGTGTATCTTGGGGAGCATCCGCTCATCGGTGCCAGGGTCGCGATCAAGGTGCTATCACCCGAGTCGGCGGCCGTGCCGGGAATGCTCGAGCATTTCATCACCGAGGCGCGCGCCTCTAGCAAGATCGACAGCCCGCACATTCCCAAATACTTCGACTTCGGCCGCCTGCCCAATGGACAGCCGTATGCTGTCATGGAGTACCTCGAAGGGGAGACGGTGAGCGAACGCCTGGATCGCGCAGGACCGTTTGCAGTCGATTCGGTGGCGCTGATTCTCCGCCAAGTGGCCAGCGCGTTGCTCAAGGCCCACGCGGTTCACATTGTCCATCGCGATATCAAGCCCGGGAACCTGTTCTTGATGGGCGACGGAAAAGGCGGGGAAATCGCCAAGGTGCTCGACTTCGGCATCGCCAAGCTGGTCTCTCCGGGGGCGGCATCGAAGACTGCATTCGGAGTCTTCCTTGGCACCCCGTCGTACTGTGCCCCCGAGCAGGCAATTGGGATCGAGATCGGTCCAGCAGCGGACGTGTACTGCCTCGGCGCAACCGTGTTCGAGATGCTCACTGGTCGGCCGCCATTCGAGGGGGCGTTCTCCGATATTCTGTGCGCCAAGATTGCCAAGGACCCGCCGTCGGTGCGGGAGGTGCGCCCCGAGTTGCCCGAGGTCGTCGCCGACACGTTGGCGTGGATGCTGGCGCGGGATCCGGCGCGGCGAATGCAGACGATGGCGGACGTGCTGGCGGCCGTACGCCGATGGGGCAGTGGCGCCGACGCAGGCGACCACGAAAACGCGGGACGGCCAGAGCAATTGGCGGGGACAAAGGCGGGCGCAGGCCGAACGGTCGTGGGGTCGCCTTCGTCTGGATCGCTCGTCGAAGGTGGTAGGGGTGGGACGATTGCTGGCATCGGCATCGAGGACAAGGACTGCGCGTCGACGGATCTCGATGCAGCCGAGCTGGAGAGTATCGGGCATGGCTCCCAGCGACGCCAGTGGTTTCGCCGGGGCGCCGTGGCGGTGGTTGTCTTTGTCGGTTCGGCCGGGCTGGTGCTGGGATTTGGGGAAACGAACAAGACGTCATCTTCGTCGACGATGTCCCAACAGGCTGCGGCAGCGACGGATGCCGCGCCGATCGACGCGGCGGTGATCGACGCGGTCAGTCCTGGATTGTCATCCCCGGCTCAGCCTCAGGCTGTGCCGGCGCCGCCTCGGTCTGTCTCAGCTTCGCCCAGCTCCGGGCGGGCGCAACAGATCGGGAATGAGGCTTCTCGCCCTAGCGTGCGGGTCCGACAGAGAGGAACACCGGCATCGGCACAGACACCGGCGCAGACGCATACGCCGCCGACGACGACGCCGCCGCCGCCGCCGAGACAACCCAAGAAGAATCCCTCTGGCGAGGCGATAATCGCCGATCCATTCGGAGACTGACTACCGTGAGGACGTGCTCGCACGACAGAGGAGTAATTCATATGAACCGCAGCAAGACCGGAACCAGAGTCGACAGAAGGATTGGCAGTGGCAGCGCCAGCATGGCCATCGTCATCGCCATCACGACGGCCATCTGCCTTGGTGAGGCTGCCAGACCCGTCTTGGCGAACGGAGAGACACTCCAGGCCAAGGCAAAGGTACACTTCGAGGTCGGCCAGAAGCTTGTCGCCGAGGGCAGATTCGTCGAGGCAAAGGCAGAGTTCTCGGCTGGCTACGAGCTATCTCACCGCCCTTTGTTCCTGTTCAACATGGCGGAGTGTGCGCGCCTCAGTAGCGACAAGGCGCGCGCCCGTGAGCTCTACGAACGGTATCTCCTCGAGGACCCGCAAGGAAAACTGGCAGCAATGGCGCGTGAGCGGCTCGCGGAGCTAGGTGTGGCGAGCGGCAGCACCGGCGAGAGCTCTCAGCCGCCCAAGACACGGGTGCCGGTCGTTTCTGGGCCAGAGCAGCAAGCAGCTTCAGCGCAGGCTACACCAGTACCGGCAGCGCCAGCAGCGCCGACGCCGGCCATGCCGAACGCTGCGACAGCCCGAGGCAACTCTGCTGCCCAAGCCGCCGGTGCGGGAGCAGGAGAGACGAGTCGCATTGTTGCGTCAGATCAGCCGACGTCAAGCCAATCCAAGCCCAGGATCGAAGTGGCCAAGACCGCGCCGGCGAATGCCCACTCCAGCACAGCACTCGCTGCGATGCCTACAGGACAACGGCCACCATCGCCAGCACGCGACTCGGAGGAGGGCTCATGGTGGAAAGGATGGCCATTGTGGGCGACGATCAGTGTCGCAGCGGTGGCGGGATCAGCGGCGCTCATCTATTCGACGAGCCGCGACGACGTTTCCTGCGAGTCACCGGCGTGCATCGATATCAGGTAACAG
Organism: Pseudomonadota bacterium; assembly: GCA_043801535.1. Taxonomy (GTDB): domain Bacteria; phylum Myxococcota_A; class Polyangia; order Haliangiales; family SHYZ01; genus JAZDLZ01. The sequence goes on along the minus strand of JAZDLZ010001015.1, from coordinate 316 downwards.
GTGAGGCGAGTCGCGGTCTGCTGCGTGGCCACAAAGGGAGTCGCACAATGCGACAACTAGCTATACTTCTGCTGGGAGCTTCCATTGCATCCTGCTCCTCGCCGCGCGTGACTGCGGTACGCCTCGATCTTGTCTTCGAGGAAAGCTGGGACCTCACCGGCTTCCAGCTCATTGTCGGCGAGCGCGAGCTCACCGTCGGTGCCCTGTCGTCTGTCCGCCTGCTCGTGCCCGATGATTGGGCAGACCATTCCCTCTCGATCAGTGCTTTCGGTTTGCGCGCCTCCGAACGTCTTGCCTACGGCGAGACGAAGGCAAT
>JAZDLZ010001007.1:0-4919 GCA_043801535.1 Pseudomonadota bacterium | reverse complement strand
CGAGGAGGACGGCGAGGAGCAGCAAGAGCCTCCTCAACCGGAGAACCACATCTACGTATTGACGGAAGACGTGATCAGGATCGAGTCACGCAACAAGGGCACCCACCAGCGTTCGGCTCTGCCGGTTCTCGAGACGATCGGCCACCTTGGCGGGCTCGGCATGGGTGAACGGATCCAGTCGGTGCGCTTCGTTGGCGACAAGGCGTTCGTGGTCACGTTCCGGCAGGTCGACCCCCTGTTCACAATCGACGTCAGCAAGCCGGAAGCGCCGGTTCTCGTCGGTGAGCTGAAAGTCCCCGGCTTCTCCACCTATCTCCACCCGGTTGACGACAGCAAGCGCCTGCTCAGCATTGGCTATGGCGGCGACGAAGACGGAACCAACTGGCGAACCCAGATCTCTCTCTTCGACGTGAGAGACTTCGCCAATCCGCTCCTGCAAGACGTCCAAGAGCTGGCAATGCCCAACACCTGGGCATGGTCCGAGGCACTGTGGGAGCACAAGGCATTCCAGTACTGGGCGCCCAAGAAGCTCCTTGCGGTCCCAGTCGCTTCCTATCAGTGCGGCTACGTCACCGTAGGAAAGGACACCGAAACCGACACTGGCACCGACACTGGCACTGATCCTGAAAGCGGCGCAGGCTCGAGCGACGGCGCTGCCGGCGAAGAGACCAAGGAATCCCCCGATTCGTCGACTGACGAGGCGGAGCCCCGGGGCGAAGAATACCGCTGCACCTATGACACCCGCCTCCAGCTAATCACGGTTGACATGGAGACCGGCCTCGACGGCTACGGCACGATTAGCCATTCGCACCTCTACAACCGCGACAGCAGCAGATACTGGAATTGGTGGGAAGTGCGGCGCAGCATCTTCATGGGCGACTACATCTACGCGATTGGCGAAGCTGGCATCACGGTGACCAAGCTCGAGGGTCTCGAGCCGGTGACCGAGCAGCTTCTCCCTGGCTATTCGCGAGAAGACCTCTATTGGTGGTGGTAGGCTAGCGAACGTACCAACTCCACCAGCGCTCCCAGCAAGCTCTCCCCAGCAATCAAGCCACTCGCCACCGCCACCGTGAACAACGCGGCAATGGCCGGCCGCCGCCGCTCCAACGCCCAGGCTATGAGCGAGCCAGCAGCGATCGAAATACTATTCCAGGCAGGTAGCGTGAACGCCATGCCCAGGGCAATCGGCGACGGAATGAAGCTCCGCCGCCTGGGAAACAGTCGCTCCAGGAGCGCCAGCACGATGCCCGTCAAGCTCCCCACCACGAGACCCCAGCGCGCGCTCGGGTGAAGAGCACTCATTCCCTGGCCGAGCAGCCTCGCGACCGCCGCCCATCCCTGAGCGGCGGGAGCGGGATAGCGGTCGCCGCCGATCGCCGACACATCCGGGATCAGCAGATGATAGGCCGGTACCACCACCAGCGTGCCAGCGACCACGCCGAAGAACTGGGCGAAGAACTGCTGGCGGGGCTTGGCGCCCAGCACGTAGCCGCTCTTCAAGTCGGTGAGCAGGTCGGAAGCATGGAGCGCGACACCGGCCGTAGCCTGAGCTGCCATGAGATTCGTCACCATGTTGCCGGGAGCAATGCCGCCAAAGACGAGCTGGACGAGCTTGCCAATCGGTCCGGTGGGAGTGTTGTCGGTTTCGCCAGTGGACCGCGCCGCGACAACGGCAGTCAGGAGCGCCAGCACGATGGTCAGGGCGCCCATCCAGAGAGGCATGGCAAAGAAACGGTGCTCCAAGTACACGGTCAGCGGCCCGAGCACGAGCAGCCCGATCGCAAACCACGAGCTGGGCACCTCGATCCGAGACAATCTGTCGGCGTCGTTGCCAGCACCAGCGCGCCTCTCGAGGGCGCGACCAATGTCGGAGAAGACCTTCCCTACTGCCTTCCAGGCCAGGCCAAAGTGCAACAGCCCGGCAGTCAGCATCATCGAGGCGCCAATCCACACCGACCAGGAAATGATCGCCGAGAAGCCGAGCTTGTCACTGATAGCCCCGTGGCTGTGCGCCATCGGTGCGAGCACGCCGTAGCACAGGAGCGATCCGCCAAGCAGAGTGAGCCCGCTCCGAGGTCCCATCAGCGCCCCGACCCCGACCAGAATCAAGCTGGTGTCGACCTCGAGGGTGTAGGCTGCCTGCGCCTTGCCAAAAACGGCAAGCCGTCTCGGCACCAGCAGCAGCCCCTCCCGTAGAACAGCGAGAATCGCCCCGGCAGCAGCGGCAATGCCGAGTGCCTTCGCCTTGACGGCAGCATCGCCGCCGCCGCCAGCACTGTGCAGACTGCGAACCGTCTCGGCCGAAGCCAGCCCACTCGGAAAGCGAAGCTGCTCGACGTTGATGAACTGGCGCTTGAGGGGAATGGCGACGAACACCCCGAGAAACGCCAGGGTTCCAATCCACAGAGCCATCGGCAGCGGCGGAAGCTGCTGGCCAGTTACCATCATCAGCGCCGGAATGGCTGCGACCGTTCCGCCGCCAGTCATGTAGCCGGCCGCGGATGCCACCGACTGCATGGCATTGTTTTCGAGAACACCGAACGGCGGAATCCGTGTCCAGACCCGCCGCAGCAGCGACCAGCAGGCAAAGGCGAGAATCGCCGCAGTAATGGTTACTCCCAAGCTCCAACCAAGCTTGAGGTTGATATAGAGATTCGACAGCGCCATGAACCCGCCGAGCACCATGCCGGTCGCCACCGCCCGAATCGTGAGCTGCGGCGCGTCGCCGGCATACACCGTCCGCAACCACCGTTCGTCCGGATCGAGGATTGGGTCGGGATCGGGATCGGGAGCGGGAGCGGGAGCGAGGGCGAGGGCGGGGTCGTGATCAGTTGCGGCGTCGTGGTCGGAGGCGGCCGGCGCCTCGCTCATGAGCCCGACTCTGTCCGGCCCAAAAGATACAAGAGTCCCAGCAAGATGAACACCGCGCCAGCGGCCCGTCTTATCCAGTGTGGCGAAACGACTCTGGCAACGAGGCCACCGACGAGCACTGCAATTGCCGAAGTAGCAACCAGCGCGGTTGCCGAGCCGGCGAAAACCGCCCAGCGCGAGCCGGAAGCGGAGAAAGTGAGGGTGGCAATCTGGGTCTTGTCACCCATTTCGGCGACGAAGACCGCGGCAAAGGTCGAAAGGAATAGCTTCCAGTCCATTGGCTCGCTTCCACCTGGCGGGGGGGCCGTACTAGGGCAACTGAGTAGCAGACGGGGACGACTGCGACGGCAGGACTGCTGGCTTTGCCGAGCGCTCGACTGTAAAGCCAGGCTTGGTCAGGCCGATTCGTATCGGAGGATTCTTGCGGTTCGCTCCGAGCACGGCCGGCTCGGGGCGGCCAAAGCGGTAGTGTGGCTCGGCGTGCGCACCGGCAGCGCGTCCAGCAGAATGGACCACCGCCACCAAGTCCTCGGCAGGCAGGGCGGCGGCGCCGATCCGAATTGCGTAGTCGAGAACAGTAGTTCCCGGCTCGGTGTCTGTCGCCAAGGTTCGTGACTGTTCCCCGGCGAGCAGGGTCGCTCCACCAGGAACCGCCACCGCAATCTCGATCGGCAGTGGCCAGCTTCCCCGCCGCTCGATCAGCAGACGCAGTCGAAGCGTTGCACCTGGCTCGTTCTCTCCTGCAACCAGCTGCCAGTGCGCCACAAAGGGTGCCTGCGGCGATGGCGACACGGCAGCTCCACCCATCCCCTCCTGGGCGGCAATGGATGCTCCCGCCTGTTGGCCAGTCGCGCTGCCGTTGTTGCATCCCGTGCTCACCACGGTCGTGGCCGAGAGAGCTGTCAGCACGGCGATCTCCACGATGGTTCGGGTACCTGTCTTTTGCATGACGTTCTCCCTCGCTATCGGCAAAGCGGATCCCTGCCAGTGTAGGGGTAGTACGAATACGGCTCCGTTGCCTCGGCAATGACCGAGCTGTCCTGCCCGCCGCACACCAACGCGTCGAGGAAATCGGGCAACACCGGAGCCGACAATCCAGTATCGGCAACGTCGTAGGCCTTGCACTCGCTGCCAACCTGCCAGCGGTGAGTGGCATAGCCACGCGCAAAAGGAGGCACGGTCATGCGGTCAGAGGCAAGGGCTCTGTCCAACGGCTCGCGACCGATTCCTTGTTCCCACGACATGTTCCACAGCATGGCGGCCACTTCGTTTTCGTCCATCTTCTGCAATAGACCGTCGGGATCGTATGCGCTCGCCCGTTGCCACGGTACTTCGCCGTAGTACTCCCGAGAGCTTATGTCGAACCAAAACATCGTCCCGTCGTACTTGGAAACGAACAAGGGCTCCCGTCGGACATCGGCGCTGAACCAAGATGCCCATCCCTCAGACCACGCCTGACCGGGGAAAGTCTTGACCCCGGCGCAATGAGCTCCCGCCTCTCCCGGGAATCTACCGAATTCGATCATCGACCAGTGACCGAGCTCGTGAGCAATGACTGCGTCGGCCCAGTAGTTCTCGTCGGAGTCGCCGTCGATCCAGATCTGACCGCCGAAGGTCGTCCCGAATGCGGTGTGCGGCGCCGGAGCATAGCAGGAACCGCAGTCCCACGAGACACCCATCCCTAGCCAGACAATCAGCGGCTTCCGGCTGGAGTCTGGCCACCGCGTCTCGCTGGTGTAGTAGGCGTAGCGCAGGTAGTCGAACACCCGGGCAGCGCCGGAACCCTCGTCTTCGGTCACCACGAAATCCTGGCCGCTGTCTACCGACCACAGTGGCCAACCCCAGAGCCACAGCTCGGGATCCTCGCCAACGCCCTTTTGGACCGAGTACGGAGTCGAGCTTGGCGTCAGATTGGGATCGGCCACGATAAAGGAAACGTCACCGGTGCCATTGTTCTGGACGCCAACCGGAAGGAAGGCAATGTAGTCGTCTTCCCCTATCGCCGCCGGCACCACAGTCTGGAAATAGCCGTCCTCCCCAGTGTA
>JAZDLZ010000974.1:0-4930 GCA_043801535.1 Pseudomonadota bacterium | reverse complement strand
CACCATCGTCTTGCATGCGGACGGCGCCTCCGGCCTGTACGATGAGCAACGGCCGTTGGTGGGGGCGGTGTTCCGGCTACCTGTGGTTCGCTGACTCGGGGCTTCCACCGGCCCGGCTGAAACTCCGCTACTCCGGGATTGGAATCGGCCGGCGATCCGGGCCGACAGCGACGAAGGTGAGCTGGGCAGAGGTCACGTGCGTGCGCGCGCCGGTCTCCGGTCGAGTCGCATACACCTGGACGCTGACGCGGATGCTGGTGCGACCGACGTTTTCCACCTGGGCATAGACTGACAGGAGGTCGCCGACCATCACGGGGGCGCGGAAGATGACCTCCTCGACCTTCAGCGTGACTACCGGCCCGCGTGCGCGCGCGTGGGCGACTGCGCCAGCAGCCTGGTCGATATGGGAAAGGATGACTCCACCGAAGATCGTGCCGTGCATGTTGGTGTCGCGCGGCATCATCACGGTCCGTATTACTGGCTCCGAGCCGAAGGAGAAGGCTTCATTCATGGTCAAGGTTATCGCACGATTCGCCGTTGGCTGCGATGCGGTCGGTCATCCAAGGATGATCTGGGCGACGCAGCAACCGTTCGCGCAGTACTCGCCCGCCAGGCAATCGGCGGTCGTCTTGCACGGTGCAATATCGGGCGGGCACTCTGCTGCCGAGCACTCGGGCGGAAGCTCGGTCTGTCCTGGGCACAGCATGCAGGGGTCCACTGGCCGGCTGCAGTTGGGGTCGATGTCACAGGTAGGGCAGAGCGACGGGTTGGCGATCGTGGCCTGGGTACACTGAGGAGCCACGGCCGGGTTGGTCATGATCGTGTAGCAGCCAGTGGCATCGCAGATGGTGCAGCAGCCGAAACAGTCGCAGCAGGGAGGAGCTGCTCCCAGACAGAAGTCGATGCACTGCTGTGCTACGGTGCACGAGCCAGAGTCGTAGCTGCCGGCGAGCTTGGGCGGGCAGTCGGTAACGAGACAGCAGGTGTGCACCCGGCAGCCGTCGTCTCCAGAGCCGCTGTTCCCGTCGAAGAAGCAGTCTTGCCAGGTGCCGTCCTGGTTGTCGCCGGGTATGCCCGTCGAGAAGCTGCCTTCGTCGCGATCGGCAGCCGAGGAGCACTGCGGATCGAAGCCATCGACGAGACCGTCGTTGTCGTTGTCTTCGCAATCCGAGCATTGCGGACCACCGGGAACGCATCGCGAGGAATCCGTGCCTCCTCCATCAGGACCTGGAGTGAGCCCATCTGTGGCACGGCCATCGGGAGCCGGCCCGTCGAGGCCAGGAGCTCCGTCGACGGTACCGCCATCGACTACCGATCGGTCGGCGTCGACAGTCCCGGCCTGACCACCACAACTAGAGAGCACACAGCACGAAAAAAGCACTGGGAGCCTACGCATACCAATACCTCCTGCTGCCAGCCAATAATGCTACCAGTGTACACCCGATGTGGCGCGCCGGGATTGCGCTTCCCTGAAAATGCGCCTGCAGTTTCCTCATGAACTGTCCGCCCCACGGGGGCGGCGGCGCTGCTGGACTGGCAGCGATGTGGGTGTGCTATGTTTTCGTCATGGTCTTGGTGCGGTTGGCGTGGAGAGAACCGCGGAGGGATGACTCGTGACGACAGCGAGCAGCCTCCTTTCTACCCGCGTCGTGGCCGCCGGCGGATGCGAGAGTCTTCTCATCGACGTCGCCGAGGTCGCGGTCGTGGTTGGTCCCGACCGCGGCCTCAAGGTGGAGCTGGGCGCAGACAGTCTGATCGTTGGATCGGCATCGGGATGTGACCTTGTGCTGCACGACCCAACGGTTTCGGCACGTCATGCCGAGATCGGGACCACCAGGAACGGCTACTTCGTTCGCGACCTCGACAGCAAGAACGGAGTGCGTCTCGGCCGCTATCCCGTCGAACGCGCCAAGCTGTGCGACGGGATGCGATTGGGGCTTGGCCAGAGCAGCATCGAAGTACGGGCGACCGGCCGGCATACCACCAAGGCGCTGGCGCCTCCGTCGCTGACTGGCTCGCTGATTGCACGCTCGGTGGCAATGCGCGCCCTCCTTGCCAGCCTCGAGCCGATAGCCGCGTCGGACATGCCGTTGCTCATCGAAGGAGAGACGGGTAGCGGCAAGGAGGCGGTGGCAGAGTGGGTACACCAGACGAGCAACCGGAGAGGCGGACCTTTCATTGTCCTTGACTGTGGTGCGTTGCCTCCCGCCCTCGCCGCTGCCGAGTTGCTCGGTCACGAGAGAGGTGCTTTCACTGGTGCTGGCTGCGGTCGTTCCGGCCTGCTCGAGGAGGCCGAGGGTGGAGCTCTTTTCGTCGACGAGATCGGCGAGCTCCCGCTCGAGGTACAGCCGCTGCTTCTGCGCGCAATCGAGCGGCGTGCTTCACGGAGCATCGGCGGCAATGCGGATCGCCGGCATGACGTTCGGGTGATCGCTGCCACCAACCGCAACCTGGCCGAGGAGATGCGAGCCAATCGTTTCCTGGCGAAGCTTTTCTACTGCCTGAGCACCAGTCGCGTGCGAGTGCCGCCCCTGCGCGATCGACCCGAGGACGTGCCGGCGCTCGCGGACCATTTCGCCGCAGAGCTGGGTATTGTCCTGCCGCCCGAGGCACTGGTGGCTCTCCAGGCGTATGGTTGGCCGGGAAACGTGCGTGAGCTCAAGAACGTGGTGGCAAGCCTTGCTACCGTGGGATTGGAGGGTGCCGCCCGGCTTGTTCGATCAGAAGCCATCGTTGCCGACCAGTTGCTTCCGCTGCCAGAGGCTCGGCGCCGCGCGAGCGAAGACTTCGAGCGCCGCTACCTCGAGGAGGCGTTGCGCCGCTCCGGTGGCAGTGTTTCGCGGGCGGCCCAGATTGCCGGGGTGTCGCGTCGGGTTTTTACGATGCTCGTCGGCAGGCACGGTCTACGGATTCGAGATCGGAAGCCCGGGCACGTCTAGCGTTTGGAAATCCTCCTTGGGCGAAAGCAGGGAAGGGTCACGCTACGGGGAGAAGCCTGCGAGAAACATGTCGGAGTAGGAGCTGCCAGCGGTGGTGAGCGTGCCCCCGCCAAGGTTGAGCGTTGTGCCGAATCCCCCGCCAGCCAGGATGTTTCCTGCACTGTCGGCGGCCAGCGCCGCAAGAGAACCTGCACAGTTCAGCGCATGGTCCCGCGACCACAGATGAAGCCCGGTTGCCGAATACTTGGCGAGAACCAAGTAGGAGGAGTTGTTGCAGCCGGACGGGTTGGTGGAGCTGCCGAGGAGTCCACCACCAAAATCCGCCTGGCCGGCGAAATCACCCGCAAGCACGATGTTGCCGTCGTCGTCGATACTGACCGCTCTGGCAGCATCCTTGCTCACTGCGCCGAACTGCTCGGCAAACAGGCAAGTGCCGCTAGCAGACACCTTGGCAACATAGGCGTCGGGCCAGCCCTCGGTGCCACATGTCGGCGCCGCTCCCGAATACGTCGTGGCAACCAGGGTCTTGCCGCAGAGCTCCATGCTACCGTTGAACCTACCAGCCACCGCGATCTCGTTTGTCGCCGGATCCACGGCGATAGACCCGAGCTCCAAGTCGCCACCTGCATAGAGCGGAGCGAGAGACGAACCGAAGGCGAAGGACCAGAGATGCTCGCCAACCGGGGAGTACTTGGCCAGAAACATGCTGTGGATTGAAGGGCTACCGCAGATGCTATTGATTCCGATCGCTCCGCCGCCAAAATCCACCATGCCAAACGATACTCCGCCAACCACCACGTTGTCGAAAGCATCGACATCGATCGCGCTCGCGTTCATGGTCCCGCTCGTCGGGCCACCTGGACGTAGTCTCCTTTCCCAGAGGAGACTGCCCGATGGCAAGAACTTGGCGAAGAATAGGCCGCTGTCGCTGATTCCGGAGAGGAGGATGTTGCCGCCGGAGTCGATGGCCAGCGCTCGTCCCTGATACCAAAAGGCACCATACCGTCTCATCCACTCCAGCGTTCCGTCGGACGAATACTTGGCAATGAAGGCCTCCCGGTCAACGTTCACTGGCCCGGCGCCGAAATCCACGGTACCAGTATTCACAAACCTTCCGCCGACAACTGTCTCGCCGGCACTGGTCATCGCCACGTCATAGGCAAGCACCAATGCGGTGGTCGTGCTCTCATTCAGGCAGGCGGACCACTGGAGCACGCCGTCGGCTTCGTAGCGGGCCACCACCAATCGGCAAGGCCCGCCTCCAACGTCGAGCGGTTGATACGCCTGGCCAGTGAATGCGAAGTCGCCCGACCAGCGATCGACCGCCAGCCCAAAGACCTGCTCCGTCGCGGTGGTACCGTAGCTCCTCGACCAGAGGTGGGCACCGGAAGGAGCGCCGCACAGCGGCACGATGGTCCTTGCCTCGCGGCTGGCCGCCGACTCGTTGCCGGCATTGTCAACGGCGGTCACGGCGAAGACGTGGTCCGCTCCTGGCTCGACCGTCTCGCGCAGGGTTGTGGCGGGCGCGGCAACGAATGTACGAAGCGCGCGGTCACGGTAGACGTTGTAGCCGCGCAAGCCCGAGCCGCCGGTGTCGGTTGCCGGCGACCACCAGAGCTCCACCTCGTCGCAGCGAATTCTGGTCCGCTGCCCGACCGGTATCGTTGGCGGCACGGTATCATCCGAGGGACAGGCCGGGGTGGTCATGCCCACCGCTGCGCTGCGTGCCGACTCGTTGCCGGCGTTGTCCACGGCCGAGATGGCGTACGAGTAGCTCGTCGAGGCGGCCAGCCCGCTGTCGCTGGCCGAGGTCGCCGGAGCAGCCACTTGCCGCAGGTTCGCTCCGTTGCGTTAGACGTTGTAGCCGCGCAAGACCGAGCCGCCGGTGTCCGTCGACTGGCTCCATGACAGGCTCGCCTGCGAGCAGCTCGGGGCGGCGACCGCCAGCCCGCTCGGCACTGCCGGCGCGGTGGTGTCGGGACAGGCCGGGG
>JAZDLZ010000666.1:0-2051 GCA_043801535.1 Pseudomonadota bacterium | reverse complement strand
GAGTGGTCCGACAAAGCCGCTCGTAAACGGGCGCTTGCTCCCCGAGTAGTGGTTTGTGATGACGATCACCGTGCTGTCGCTGCAGCCGTGCAAGAATCGCTGCTGCCGTCCGCCTGCCTGCACTTCATCCGGTGTGAAACTCGTCCTGGGAAAGAGCGCCTCGAAGATCTTGCAGGACGTGATGCCGTAGCAGAACACATACTCAGGCTTGTGGCGTTCGAGCATCGAGCGTAGGAGATCGAGGCGATCTGCCAGCACCGCGTCGACGTAGTGGTCGTAGTCCGCGAACCCCAGAGCAGCCCGGTAGTGCTTTGGCCACGGATTGTCGCCGATGTTGCGGGGGATGGGAAGAAGCTCCGTGAGCAACGTATCGCCGTTCGATCGGCCGAGCCGCTCGTCACGCTCGGTGCGCCAGTTAGCCTCGTCGCCATCGAGCGCCATGCGGATACGGGCGGCAACTTGCCAGACCCGGACACGCTTCATCTTCGTCTCGCCCCACCACCCATCGCCGAACAGAAGCTCACTCGCGAGGCGCATGTCCATGCGGTCGCACGGGAAGGCGCTCCGTGCTTCGAGGTTCGCCAAATCGCCGTCAGGGCTGCGCTCTTCGAGCCCGATGAAGAACATCTTGCCCGGGTTTCGCGAGCCATAGCCTTCGAAGCGCAGGAGCTTCGAAATGTGGACCGTCATCGTCGGCGACAAGATGGATCAGGCATGCCTCGGCCTGACGGACAGCGCGCACATCGCGAAGTACGAGCCGCCCTCAGCCCGGACTGTCACGACATCCGTGGGGAACGCGGCGGCGTAGACAGGCTCGACCCTCGCCCCGTCGTACTGCCCGCAGAACGCGAGCACATCGCTTAGATCTCGCTTCCACATCTCGGGGCAGTTCTGGGAGTGCCAGAAGGTGAGCAGGTAGCGCCCGTCGAGGCCCTTCCATGAGAGCATCTTCTCGATGTCGACCTCAAGGAGTGAGAATACCTTCTTCTGGTTGCTCATCCACCACTTGGCCTCAATGACGACGTTTGCTCGCTCGCCGTCGAAGACCACGAGGTCGGCCTTGTCGGTGCTGCCGGGATATGGCCACTCCCACTCGACAGCCGCCATCGGCAGAAGGGCCTTGAAGATCTCGTACACGAGCGTCGTCTCGAAGACCGAGTAGATCAGACCGTAGTTCCAACATGGGTTGTTGCGCGGCGACGCGGCGAGGGCGAGGGCGAGCCTGCGGTCCTCCGCGAATAGGGCGCGCACGGCGACCGGGAGGAGGCGCTTGATTTCGGCCGGCTGGTCTTCTACCAACCAGACCTCTCGTAGGAGTCCATCGAACTTTGCGGGCGTGCCCATCCTTGATCCTGCTTTCTGTGTGCTGGCGAGCTCCACATGCGTGGTGGTCGACCGGATGCGGCAAGAGTATTCAGCTAGGGGGCGAAGGATCAAGTTCCCGAGTTGTTGGTGTCCCGAGTTGTTGGTTCTTGTGGGATGCGCATCCTCGGATGTCTTGGGGACGACAGGATAGTAGGTGCGCCCGCCGATGTCAGGGGCGCCGAGTATCCTTGCAGTGCCCCAACCGCCGCTATCTCGGAAAGAACAGTCCAGAGATGCAGGCGACCGAAGCACCAGATAAGGAGCTCGCGGTCGTCATCGTTCCCGCATCCTTGGTAGATTCTCTTCGCCAGAGCAGCATCGAGGCCCAAGCCAAGCTTGGCGACAACGTACACGTACGACGTGCCATCGTCTGGCAGGAGTTCATTCTTGCAGTCTGGCTTGCACTCGGCCGCTCGAATGTATAGACGTCGAATGTACTGTGTGCCATGCAGACGGTTAGCCAGCTCGCTCAGATGGTTGGCGAGATACTCGGACGGCGCCATCGTCGCCATGATTGCGGCAAGCTGCTCACTTGGGCTTGCCATCCAAGCCTCGTCCACGGTGGCCAGGTCGGCGTCTGTCCAAGAGCGCTTGAGTAGCTTGAATCCGGCGATTCGCTCTGCTTTCCGGCGTGACGCGAAGAGGATCGAGAGCACCCGGTTACGCAATTCCTGCCTGACCAGGCT
>JAZDLZ010000946.1:0-4272 GCA_043801535.1 Pseudomonadota bacterium | reverse complement strand
CGGTCGGGCTCAGGCTGGCATCGAGCCCCCGGCGGGCGCTCCTGGCATATCTGCTCGGCCGGGCACGACTGCGCCTGCGTGGTCTCGGCTGCAGGCTGCGCGACAGCGGCGAGGTTGGCGCCGAGCAGTGCGCCTTGATCGACGTGTGTTGGTCGGTGGCGATCGGTCTGGGGTACGTCGACACGATTCGCGGCGCTGATTTCCAGACTCGGCATCTGATCCTGGCGCTCGAGGCCGGCGAGCCATACCGGCTTGCCCGGGCGCTGGCAATCGAGGCTGCGTATTCTTCTGTTGGTGGCGGCTCGAGCAAGCGACGAACGGCGGACTTGCTGCGAAGAGCCCAGGAGGTCGCCGAGAGCTTGCAGCATCCTCATGCGCTCGGGCTCGTCGGCGTTGCCAAGGGTATGGCTGCCTGTCTCGAGGGAAGATACGAGGACGCTCTGACCTTCACCGGCGAGGCCGCGACGATCCTTCGGGATCGATGCGTCGGAACGACCTGGGAGTTGTTCAACGCCGAGATGTACCGGCTGCTGGCCTTGACCTACCTGGGGCGTCTACGAGAGCTGCGCGATCGGGCGATGCGCAGCCGTCACGAGGCGGTGGGTAGAGGTGATGTCTACGCCCTCACCAACCTGAGCGCTCGAATTCTCCACACTGTCCATCTGGTCGAGGGAAATCCGGCGATCGCTCGACAAGAGAGCCTGTCGGCGATGCAGCGTTGGTCGCGGGACGGCATGCACTTGCAGCACTACTTCGGCCTGTTCTCGCAGACGGAGATCAATCTCTTCGTCGGCGACGATGCCGCTGCCCTGGAGTTGGTGAAGGAGAGTCGCGCGAGGCTGGAGCGCTCACTGCTCCTGCGCATCGAGCACACCCGGCTCGAGTACCTGTTTTTGCGTGCGCGGGCATACCTGGCGTCGGCACAGCGACAGCGACAGCGCCCCGCCGCCCGCAAGCTGCTCCAGGAGGTCCGGAGCGATGCGCGCCGCCTGGCTGCCTGCAGCGGATGGGCCATGCCGCTTGCCGAGCTCCTGTTGGGTGGAGTGGCAGCCGTGACGAACGATCGCGAGCAAGCGTCCCGGCACCTCGCGCGCGCGCTCGACGGATTCGAGCGGCGCTGCATGGCTCTCCATGCCGCCGTTGCCAAGCGGCGGCTCGCGGAAATCAGTAGCGGAGAAGACGGGAAGAGGTTGGTGGCCGAGGCGGATTCTTATTTTGCCAGCCAGGGAGTGCGCGACTCCGAGAGCATGGCACGGATGATGGCTCCGTGGAGCCTCGTCGAGGCGTAAGGATGATCGAGCGTGTCGCGGTTCGCCCATTTTCCTGGCCGTTCTGGATGCCGGGCAGAGCTTCGGCAGGGCGGGCGTGGAGACAGCGAGAGGGTTTTCTGGTCCGGATCGACGACCACGACGGATGCTGGGGGCAAGGTGAAGCCTCGCCGCTGCCAGGCTATTCGCCGGATACGTTGGTGGAGGCGCGCGCTGAGCTCGATCGGCTCGCGTCGGAGCATCTCAGGACGGAGCAACTCGGGACGGATGATTGCGATCGCTCGCCAGTCGACCAGGTGCGAGCCCTGGTAGCGGCCGCCAGAGTGGCAGCGCCGTCTGTTCGTTGTGCAATCGAGACCGCAGCCCTGGATCTGTTGGCCAGGAGAGCGGGCAAGTCGTGTGCCGAGATCCTTGCGGGGAGCGGAGTTGTTGCGCCGGTGGAGTGCGCGACTCTGCTCGCCGGGAACGAACGTGTGGACTTGGTCGGTGCAGCGTGGGACGCCTATCAGCGCGGCTTTCGGGTGATGAAGGTCAAGATCGGTGGCCGGAGCGACGATCCCACCGAGGACATTGCCAGGATCGCAGCGCTGCGTGAAGTATTCGGTGACTCCATTGCGATCCGAGTGGATGCCAACGGGAAGCTGCCTTTGTCGCGGGCCGTGGATTGGCTGAAGAGACTGGCGCCGCTGGCGATCGAGCACCTCGAGGAACCGGTTGCGCTCGATGAGCTGGGCTGCCTGGCAGGGACTCTCGCCAGCGAGGCCGAGCAGCTCCCGGTAATCGCGCTCGACGAATCGTTGCAGGATCCCGGGGCGTGGGAAGAGGCGCGACCGCTCGTTCGCACGGGCGTGGTGAAGGCGGTAGTGCTCAAGCCGATGGCTCTCGGTGGCATCCTGCGCTGCCTCGAGCTCGCAGCCCAGGCGCGCAGTCTCGGTGCCGCGGTCGCCGTCACTCACATGTTCGACGGACCGGTTGGGTTGGCGGCGGCGATGTCCTTGGCGCTGGCCATCCCGGCGGTTCGGGCGTGCGGGCTCGATCCGTCCTATGCCCTCGGTAGCTGGCTCCCTGGCGCTCTCCCCTGGTTTCCTGGCTGTTCGGTGGTCGACCGGCCGGCGCCTGGGCTCGGGCTTCCGTGGATGCCGGCACCCTCTTGAACATCGGTTGCGAACGAACGCACGAGCACGATACAACTACGAGCACGAGCACGAAGATCGGCAAAATAGCGATGACGACCACCGGCAATCCGTTTTCCCTGGCTGCTGTCGCGGCAGCCGAGCCGGAACGAACAGCGTTGGTGGCAGGAGGACGGAGCTACTCGTTTCGTTCTCTGCTCGTGGAGCAGGAGCGGGCAGTGGCGTGGCTTCTGGCGCACGGCGTTGCGTCTGGGCAGAGGTGCCGGATCGCCCTGGTCGCGCGTCCGAGCCTCGACACCCTGGTGATGATCTACGCTCTCCTCGAGCTCGGCGTGACAATCGTGCCGATTCATCCCCGGCTCACTCCGGTCGAGAGACATGCTCTCCTCGAGCTGGTGGCGCCCGACCTCCTGGTTCCCGAGGATTGGCGGGCCGCGGATGCCGCGGATGCCGTCGCCGCGGATGCCGTCGCCGCAGCAGCAGCCGCGGCGACCTCGTCGATTGCCCGCAGTGGTCTGCCGGCCGCCACCACTCCTGCCCCTGGCCGCGACTCGCCGGGACGGGATGGTTGCGCCCCCCTGGCGATCATCTTCACCTCCGGCACTGGTGGCTCGCCCAAGGGAGTCGTGCTATCCCGGGCGGCCTTCGTCGCCTCGGCGCGCGGTAGCGAGGAGAATCTGGGTTGGCAGGACGGCGACCGGTGGCTCCTGGCCATTCCGCCCGCTCATATCGGCGGATTCTCGATAATCACGCGCTGCCTGCTAGGCCGTCGAGCAGTCGTGCTTGCCGCTTCCGACTCCGCGTCGTGGGATGCTGCGCTGCGGCAGGCAGTCGAGCACGATCGGGTGACCATTCTTTCTCTGGTGCCGGCGCAGCTCGCGGTGCTGATCGGGCACGAGCCGCGCTGGGATCCGCCCGGATGGGTGAGAGCAATCCTGGCTGGCGGTGACGCCGTGTCGCCGGCGTTGCTGGGCGCGGCGGTCGACCGAGGGTGGCCAGTGCTCACGACGTACGGACTGACCGAGGCCTGCTCGCAGGTGACAACCCAGCGATTGGGTACGAGCAACCGAGGAGAGCAGGGGGCTGGCTCGCCCATCGCCGGCATGGAGGTGAGAATCGTCGACGGGCTGATCCAGGTGCGCGGACCAGCGCTCATGGCCGGCTACCATCCGGCCGAATTGTCCGCCCAACCATTCACCCCCGATGGCTGGCTCAGGACGGATGACCGCGGCCAACTGGGTCACGATGGTCGCCTTCACCTTCTCGGCCGAGCCGGCGACCTCGTCGTTTCCGGCGGCGAGAACGTCGATCCGACCGAGGTCGAGCAGGTCCTCGGCGAGCTGCCTGGCATTGCCGAGGCGGTCGTCTTCGGCGTCGATCACGGCGTATGGGGGCAGGTAGTCGCCGCGGCGGTGACGCTCGCACCCCCGGCGGCAGCGGCTCCCGGTGACTGCCAGGCGACCGCACCGGCAATCGCCCGTCACGTGGCAACGCGCCTGGCCTCGTACAAGCGCCCGCGGCTACTGGCAGTCGTCACCGAGCTACCTCGTTCGCCGAACGGCAAGCTCAGTCGCAGGGCAATTGCCACGGCGGTTCGGGACTGCTTGCGACCGTTGCCATAGCGATATTGACCCATGGTCATAGTCCTTGACCGCTCGAGGTCTCTTGGCAATTATGGTATGGGGTAGCCAAGACATGGGCCACGACATGATAGGCGAGACGGTCGGCAACTACGGGTGTGAACAAAAGCCGTTGGTTGTGCTGTTCCCTGTGCCTAGTCCCTAGTTCCTTGTTCCATTCCTCTTTCGAGGTGCTATTCTCGCCGCAGCAATCGGCGGCGCGACGGTGACATGGCACTCCAATGAATGGCC
>JAZDLZ010000924.1:0-4570 GCA_043801535.1 Pseudomonadota bacterium | reverse complement strand
CGTTGCCTGCCCACCGCTGGGCAATGCCCAATGCCGTGCGAGCAGTCGGGATAGAATCGTGCTCTTCGGCGGTGCCATTGCAGCATCGGCGAGGAATTGGCAGAATGCCAGCCATCGAAACGCAAATGCCGAGGTGATAGCCGTCGCCGTTGGCTCTGGCGACAACGGGATTGCAGAACAGGGGTGCCATTTGCAACTTGCAACTCTGATCGTCCGTCGTGGCGGGGCGCATATTGTTCAAAGTATGGAGGAATCTGTCGATGGTTGGTGGTACAGGACGGGAGCGGCGCGGGGCCCGCTACCGCGAAGTTGTTGGAGGAAGCCATGATTGAGTACCTGAAACTGAAGAACGTGGGGCCTTCTGTCGAGATGCAAGCAGCGTTCGCGCCGCGCCTGAACGTCATCACCGGAGACAACGGTCTCGGCAAGAGCTTCCTCCTCGATGTCGCCTGGTGGGCGCTGACACGAACCTGGGCGGACAACCCAGCGTTACCCACCAACGGGAGAAACCCCACGATCGAATACCGCGTCTTGGGGAAGACGAGGAGGGCCGACCCGGTCAAGTCCACATTCCGCAGAGCCGATGCAACGTGGCCAATCGATCCCAGGCGCCCCCCCATGCCTGGGATCGTCATCTATGTCCGCATCGATGGTGGCTTCTCTGTTTGGGATCCGGCGCGCAACTACTGGCGCAAGGATCCGGGAAGACCACCTGCCTACCACTTCGACGCCAAGTCCGTATGGGAAGGGCTGGAGGTCGGGGGCGAGCGCCCTTGCGAGGGCCTCGAGCGCGACTGGGTGGGGTGGCAGGAAGGCCAGAAGCCGCAATTCCAGGTCCTCAAGAAGGTGCTCGAGATACTTTCGCCCGCAGGAGAACCCTTGCGGCCAGGTCCGCCCAAGCGTTTACTCATCGGGGAGGGGCGGGACCGTCCGACCTTGCTGATTGGCAACGACCAGGTCCCTGTTGCCCTTGCCTCCGCTGGGATTCGTCGTGTTCTGGCCTTGACGTATCTCTTGGTCTGGGCGTGGCACGAACATCGGGTGAGCGCCGAGCTGCTCAAGAAGCCAGCAGAGCACCGGGTCGTGGTTCTCTTTGACGAGCCCGAGACCCACCTGCACCCACGGTGGCAGCGAACGCTCATTCCCAGCCTTTTGTCTGCCCTGGTCGAGTTGCGAAAGGATTCACGAACCGATCCTCAGATTATCCTCGCAACGCATGCGCCCCTGGTGGTCGCGTCGCTCGAGCCTTACTTCTCTACCGAAACAGACGACCTTTTCCTCCTAAGGAATGAGAGCGGAACTATCCGTCTCACCAGTGGACACTGGGCCAAGCAAGGCGACGCCACGAACTGGCTGGTCTCGGAAGCCTTCGGCCTTGAGCAGGCGCGGTCCCTTGAGGCCGAACAGGCCATCGAAGCGGCCGAAGCCTACATGCGGGGTGACGAGCTACCCGAGGGATTGAAGACAAGAGAGGCCATCCACGCAAGGCTTCGGCAGCTGCTTCCCGGCCACGATACCTTCTGGCCTCGTTGGATTGTGAAGAGCGGTTCTCATCCCGACGGCAGGCCGCGGAGGAAGCAAGGGAAGCGCTCATGATTCCAGTCAGCAAGGTTCGCAAGCCACGTGAGTTTGATACCAAGGTGAAGGTGCGCGGAGATGCGTGGCTTGGTTCCCACCCAGGCGCGCGCCGCCCTAAGGATCTCTGGTCGCCATATCGAAAGGTGCTCGACGACGGCTTTCGAGGCCTTTGCGGCTACGCCGCCATGCTCGACCCGACCGGCGGAACTGTCGATCACTTCCTGAGCTGGAAGACCCATCCCGAGCTTGCCTACGACTGGACCAACTACCGCTTCGCGTCCGAGGCACTCAACAAGTCCAAGGGTACCGCAGACGACTCCGTCCTGGACCCCTACAAGGTCGGTGACGGCTGGTTCGAGATCATCCTTCCCTCGCTGCAACTGAAGATAACCGACCGCATCCCTCGGCATCTCAGGGCCAAGGCTGAATTCACCATCAACCGCCTCAAGCTCCGCGACGGCGAGCGCGTCCTTCGATGGCGACGCACCTGGTACGAAATGTATGAAAACGGGCAAATCGATTTGGCTGCTCTGGAAAGGGTTGCCCCCCTCATCGCTGCTGCTGCCGTCAGAGCAAATGCAGCAGGACAAGGAGCGCCGTAAGCCCACCCGATCCATGACGGATTCGCGAACACCAGGTCCAACTCGACGTAGGCATCGATCATGCGAGGGTGAAACCAGAGATCCATCGACGCAGTTGGCGATGTTTCGTTGGAGATGTTTCAAAATTACGCCAAAATTGTTCGTGTCATGTTCAATCGTACGCTGCGAGCACGGCTGGAACGACGGGTTTCTTCGCGTCACGGTCGCATTGTCGTCCTGACCGGGGCGAGACAGACGGGGAAGACTACCCTGGTCCGGGAGGCGTTTCCCGACATTCCCTATATCTCCGTCGAGGATCCCGCGCTCCGACCAACGTATTCGCGCCTCTCGGCGGCGGAGTGGATCGAACGCTTCCCGCGGGCGATCATCGACGAGGTACAGAAGGCGCCGTCGGTGATCGAATCGATCAAGGCCGCGCACGACGCCGCGGACCACGTGCGCTACCTGCTGCTCGGGAGTAGTCAGATCCTCCTGCTGTCGCGGGTCCGCGAGACTCTCGCTGGCCGGGCCGCCATCGAGGAGCTCTGGCCGCTCACCCTGCCAGAGATGGCCACGTCGTCGTGGGAGGATCCGGTATGCGAGTCTCGCCTCATCGCCTGGCTCCGGCAGGGGGCGCGCACGAACAAGACGCTCCTTGGCGTGCCCGCGGCCGACCGTGGCTACGCTCGCGCGGTTCACTGGCTCGAGCAGTACGGGCGTTTTGGCGGCATGCCAGTTTTGTGCGACCCGACGCTCGACGACACCGAGCGCCATGACTGGCTCCGAGACTACCAGCGCACCTACCTCGAGCGGGATGTCGCCGATCTGGCGGCGCTGCGCGACCTCGAGCCATTCGTGCTGGCGCAGAAAGCCATCGCCGCTCGAAGCGGACGAACGATCAACTGGAGTGACCTCGCCCGGACTGCCGGGATCGCGCCGGCGACCGCGCGGCGATTTCTCCGCTACCTGGAGCTGAGCTACCAGGTGCTCTTGCTGCCACCCTACTTCCGCAATCTAGAAAAACGGTTGGCCAAGATGCCCAAACTACACTTCCTGGATCCCGGCGTGCTGCGCACGGTCCTCGGCCGGCGAGGAGAGCCCAGCGGAGAGGAGCTCGAGTCAGCGATCGTGGCGGAAATCTACAAGCAGGTTCGCTGCTCCACCATCCGGGCCGACTTCTATTGCTTGCGCACCTACGACGGCCGCGAAGTCGATCTGTTGGTAGAGATCGAGGGCGGTTTCGTCGCCTTCGAAATCAAGCACGCCTCGCGGGTGTCGATTGCCGACGCCCGGCACCTGCGCGGGCTTGCCGACTTCCTCGATCGCCCGCTGCTCGGCTGCGTGTTGCTGTCGCTGGATCCCGATGCTCGCCTGCTCGCCGAAGGCATTGTTGCCACGCCTGCGGCATGGGCACTCGGAGCCGCGGGATAGAACTATCTGGCAATCTGGCCGAGTCGCCGGTACCTGCGAAGATCCGGGAGGAATCATGACGGCCGGGCTTCTGAATGGTCTCCTTGAACCCCACCAGGCGCCTGGAGCAAATCGCCCGCAGTCGAAACGACCTCGCAGAGCACGTTCGGCAGATTCTCGACCGCTATTCGTTCTTCCTCGATACGTGCGACGCCGAGAAACCCGAGCTGGAAAGCAAGTTCTCGGAGCCGGCATTCAAGTGACGCCATGCCCGAAGAGCTAGCCATCAAAGAGGCGCGCTACAAGAAGCTTTGGATCGTCCAGCTCGGGCAGCAGATGGCAATACTGCCGCCCTTCGAGGACGTGTTCAGGGTCACACGACGCGGCCTACGCGACGCTGGGCTGATCACCCGGTAGATTGGTCGTCTATCGCGCTATACCCCTGCGTCCGTGCCGTGCACCATGCGCCGTGCCTCCGATTCGTCGAAGAACACCGTGATGTTGTCCATCATCCCCATGTTGAGTCCACCGTCCCGGGACTCGAAGGCAGAGATCACGACGATGGCGCCAGACCCGAATTCGAGTCGCAGGTCCTGCGGGTACTCGCTTCCGTTGGGCGAGTCTGCGGGCAGCCAGTTGGTCCCCAGCTGTCTTGACATGGCAGGAGTCCGCGACCAAGATGCCCGCCATTCAGAGCAAGGAGTGACCAAATGACCTATTGGAATTCACCGAAAAGTGGCTTCGTTCGCACGGCCGTCTGGCTGTTCTCGAGCTCGGCGCTCGGCATCTTCGGATGTAGCGACAGCGACGAGACCATCACTCCCGACACCGCCCAGAAGACCGAAAAAGCCGACGCGGCCGTCTTCGATGGCACGACCGGCGGCAATCCCGCGCGAACTGATGCGACCCCAACCGGCCCTTCGACCATCGACGCCGTGCCGATCGACGGCGCACCGCCTGCTTGGTTCGCCGCCGCCACCAGGCTGCGAGAGAAAGTCCTT
>JAZDLZ010000908.1:0-2150 GCA_043801535.1 Pseudomonadota bacterium | reverse complement strand
GGTGCAACGGAGTTATTCCGTGCCAGGCCCTAAGGGGTTGTCACGAAATAAGTCGAACGACAACGGTCCTGTTTCATGGTGGGTGCCGGCCTCCGTGCCGGCACAGGCAGGACCGGCGCGGAGGCCTAAGATCCCTGCTTTCTTCTCCAGGCCTCTTCTTGCCCGGGATCCGCGTCGCGCGACTGACGGCAGCATCGACCCCCGACGACGATCTCGGCCTTGCACGGAAGCCCTTTGCGCCCAAGGGATCGACAAGCTTCCGTTGATGTGCGCGAGTAATGCGGGCATGCGTTGCGGAGGCGATCATGGGTCACGAGTTGGAGAGAGTCGAGGCCGTCCTGGCGGCCTTTCCCTTCACCGGGGAGTACGCCGACATCGATCTCGGTCACCGGGCCCGCGAGAATCGGGCCAGGAAGATCCTCGAAGTACTCCGCCAGCACCCGGACAAGGGATTTCCCAAGGCGTTCGGTGACCGCGAGTGCGATCGATTCTACGAATTCCTGTCGAACGACGATGTCACCGCAGAACAGTTGCTGGAACCCCATGTGCGCAGAAGTACGCTACGGTCAATGGCGGCAGAGGAAGTTCTCATCGTCCATGATTCATCCGAATTCGAATGGAAGCGAACTGATCCTATCGACGGCATGACTAACAGTGGGCAAGGCGCTAGTGGGTTTTTAGGACATTTCTCGATTGCCGTGTCGCCTGATTGTCGAATTTGCTACGGAGTTCTCAACCTTGAGACCATTGTTCGTGAGAAGAGGACCAATCCAAAGGTTCCATGGCGCATTCGTTACGATGATCCTGAGAAAGAAAGCCTGAGATGGTGGAGAGGCATTCAAGAAAGCGAAGGTAGACTGCCGGAAACTGTAAGCATGATCCATATAATGGATCGCGATGGAGATATTTTCGAGCAGATCGCGTTGATGGTTGAACGTGGTCAGCGACTCGTAGTTCGGATGCGCAAGGACAGACTAGTTTGCTCCGGGACCGACGAGCATCTGACCATTCTCGGCGCCCTCCGAGAGGTACCGGCCCTCGCCTGCCGAGAAGTGAACCTGTCTGCGCGCAAGAAGCCTCTCCCTGCGGCCGCTCGACGCTTTCCTGAGCGCGAACGGAGAAATGCGACCCTCGCGCTCGCGGCATGCTCGGTGGCCATTCGTCGGCCCGGCGGCCTCGACAAGACCTTGCCCAAGAGCGTACCGCTCAACGTGGTTCGCGTGTGGGAACCCGAACCGCCTCCCGGCCTCGAACCCGTAGAATGGATCCTGCTCACCACGGAGCCCATCGACACAGTCGAAGCGGTGTTGAAGGTCGTCGACTACTCTCGCTCGCGCTGGCTCATCGAAGAATTCTTCAAGGCGCTCAAGACCGGTTGCCTCGTGGAGAGGCGGCAACTGGAGAGCGCCGAGGCCATCGCCAAGACGTTGGCCCTTTTCGTTCCCATCGCCTGTGAACTCCTGGCCTTGCGGGCTCTGGCGAGGCTGGCGCCAGATGCCCCGGCAGAGGACTTCGTCAGCGAGGAAAAAATCCAGGTATTGCGAGCGATTTCGAAGAGGAAGCTGCCGGAAAAGCTGAGCATCCAGGCCTTCTACATGGCCGTCGCTGCTCTTGCCGGGCATCTGAAACGCAACGGCGAGCCGGGTTGGAAGCTCCTGGGCGAAGGCTATCGAGAACTACTGAAGGCTCAAGCGGTCTGGAAGAAAGCCAGGGAGTTCTTCGAAGCCAGGACGCCGAAGCGACGTCGATCACCACGAGGCGACGGCCCCAAAGCGTAGACCACACTCGACCGCCACGGTCAAGGCGGGGAGCGAGCCCAGCGAGCCGGGTGACGCGGTCGTCGACGCGCGAACAGCACTTTCATGCTCGGGAGCCTGGCTCCCAACACCCGTCGGATTCCGTCTCACGGTGCTCTCCCCCTTGAGGCCTGGACTCAGGACGACACCTCAGTCCACGTAGAGTAGTCCAGCTGGAAGGTGCCGGCGCGGAGGCCGGCACCCACCCACGACGACCCACATGTAGGCAGGACAAGTTCTGACGAACGAGAACGAGAATCCAGGTATCTTTAGGCCTCTGCGCCGGTCCTTTGCCGGTGCCGGCGCGGAGGCCGGCACCCACCACAGACGGTGATGGCCAGCTGTTCAGCAAGC
>JAZDLZ010000898.1:0-9302 GCA_043801535.1 Pseudomonadota bacterium | reverse complement strand
CTCACGCTCGAGCTTCCACCACAGCGCCCGAGCCAGCGGAGAATCCAGCGAATCCAGCGACCCCCGTAGCAACGCCCGCGCCTCGAGCAGGTTGCCGCGCAGGGTTGCGGCTCGCGCTCCCTGATTCTGGGCTTCCGCTCGCTGCCACAGAGCTCGGTCTCTCTCCTGGCGCGTCTTCTCCGCCACCAACACGGCGGAGACAGTGATCCCGACCAGGAGCAGCAGCGATCCCAGCATGGCCGCTCGCTTGCGCCACTGTCTCCTCTGCTCTCGACGCACCCCGGCGGCGAGAAAGCCGGCCACCAGTGCTGGCACCCTCCCGGCACAGCGCTCCAGCGTGGTCCGCGCATCGCCGAGCGCCTTCCCCTGCCATACTTCCTCGAGCGGCCTGCCCCGTCGATCCCACAGCTCTGCGGCTTGGCTCACCTCTCCGAGCAACACCAGCTCTTCGTGACTCTCCTCGATCCAACGAGCCAGCCGACTCCAGGTCTTGACCAACGATTCGTGAACCAGCTCGAGCATTGCCTCCGATCGGTTGTCCCCGCCGTGCCCGATTCCGACTCCCCCCCAACCACTACCACCGCCGCCGCAACCACCGCCACCGCTGTCTTCGCCGCCTTTCCTCACCGTCACGAGTCTCGCCTGGGTCAGTCGCGTCAGCACTTCCCTCGCCCCGATTCCCAGTCCCTCCAGCGCCAGCGACATTGGCACCACTCGTCTCGTCCCCTCGGCGGTGACGAGGCGCAACAGCAGCGCGCGCGCCAGACCAAGCTGCTCGACGGAGAGCACGTCGAGCACGCCATCGGCATGCTCGGCCAGCGCACCGGCAACTCCCCCTGCCGCCACGTACGACGACCGCTGAATGAGCCGCTTGTTGCGGTCTCGCTTCTCCCACAGCGTCTTCAGCGCGAATTGCAGGAGCGGCAAGCAAGCAGGCTCCCCCTTGACGGATGCCACCATCTCCGCCGGGAGGTCTGGATCGTCGAAGCCATACCCAAGCGACTCGAGAGGACGGACGAGCGTCTCGACCAGCGCGTCCGGGCCTGGGCTCCGCAGAACCACCACTCGTCCAAGGGCATCTCTGACTTCCGCACCCTCTGCGACTCGGCCCAAAAAATCGTCGCGGATGGTGAACACGACCCGAACGGCTCCCAATGGATCGTCGGCGGCAGCACAGACCGCTTCCATGAAGCGCCGCCGCAATCGCTCGTCTGCAACCAGGGTGTACGCCTCTTCGAGTTGATCCACGAAGAGCAGAACTCTGCTGCTCTCGGTCTCGGCCAACTCGGCCAGGAGCAGATTCAGCAGCCGCGGCGACTCGCACAGACGCCTGGCAAGCGACCCTGGCGGCCCCACACCCGAGTCTGCGGAGTCGGGCGGCGGCTCTGGCGGTCGATCGAAGTCGACGGTGTGCAAGCTCGCCTCGGTCGAATTCCAGCGCTTACCGCTCTGACCCCGGTCGAGCCTGGCAGCGAGCGTGGCAAAGGGGTCGGCACCAGGACGAATCGTCAGGACGGTCCACGCTCCCTGTTCGCGCAATCGCGGGACTACTCCAGCCTGCACGAACGAGCTCTTGCCAGCCCCAGAAGGCCCTACCACAGGCAGCACTGGATGCTCGCGAATCGCCTCCAGGAAGGCGGCGGTTTCCTCGTCCCGCCCAAAGAAGAGCTCGGAATGCCTCTCGGCAAACGGCAAGAGCCCGCGAAACGGATTGCGCTCGGCAAGAATCCGGCTACGTCCCCCGGCGAGCACCTGCTCGAGCCTTGCCACGACCTGCGCCACCGGCGGTCGTTCGAGCGGATCCTTCTCGAGGCAGTGACCAACGCAAGCCGCGAGATCTGCCGGCACTCCTGGCAGATCCGGTACCGCCGGAGGCGGCAGCGGGCCAGACACCAGCTCGCGGAGCTCGTTCACCGCCCTGGCGACGAACGGTCGTCTTCCGATGAGGAGCTCGAAAAGGATGACCCCGAGCGCCCAGACATCGACGGCGGCAGTGGCTCGCTCGCCGCACCACTGCTCCGGAGCCATGTACGCTGGTGTTCCAAGCAGGCTGCCGGTATCCTCCAAGCCGACCCGGTCAACAGCCTGCGAGAAGCCGTCCTGGGAATCCTGCGCAGACTCGGATCCATGCTGTACGGTGCCACGCCGCGCGGAAACGATCGACACCCCCGCGAGAGCGCTTGGGAGTTGCCGAGCTGGATCCGAGGCTGGATCTGGGTCGGGATCTGGGTCGTGGTCAGGGGTCGGGTCGGGGTCGGGGTCGGGGTCGGGCTCCGCTTGCTGTTGGCCGAAGGCCGAAGACGCACGGCTCCGTACGACCGGCGAGGGACTGAGCTCAACCACGGTGGCGAGACCCAAGTCGAGGACTCGCGGTCTCCCATCCTTGGGCAAAAGGATATTCTCCGGCTTCAAGTCGCGGTGAACGATGCCGTGCCGGTGAGCCTCTTCCAGCGCCTTGGCCACCGCCACGACGATGCGCACCGATTCCCGTACCCCGGGTCGGTCTTCGTCCATCCGCTGGCGCAGTGTCTGACCGGAAAGAAATTCCAGCGACAGGTACGGGTTCCCATGGTGCTCGCCAGCCCCGTAGACAGTCACTATGTGCGGGTGGCTCAGAGTGGCGGTCAGACGTGCTTCCTGGAGAAACTGCGCTACCGCCTCCTTGGTACCGACGTGACGCGGATGGATGACCTTCAGTGCCACCCGGCGGCCGAGCACGGTGTCCCTGGCCAGGTACACCTCGCCCATTCCACCGCGACCAACCAACCGGACAACGCGATAGTGATCGACGATCTCATTGGGCTGGAGCAAGGATCTGACTGCTGGTCGTCCGACTGATCGTCCGGCTGATCGTCCGGCTGGTCGCTCGCGATCCATTCAGCCTAGCTCTCCCTTTTCAGGTGAGCCGCATACTCGCCAAGAAACCGGGCAGGCGACGCCAATGGAAGTGGACAACCGAGGTAGAGACCAACCTCCCCGTGTCCTTCTCGATGACCCGGCCAAAGCAGGTAGTATGGGACACCGGCAGATTCCACGGACGAATGTTCACCTTCTCGCCGACATATCGATAAGTTTTGTCATGCACCGAAAACTCGAAGTCATACCGAAGTCGGCGGTCAGCAAAGTAGCGAAGCTCCAGCTCCCCCTTGCAGAGCGCACCCTCGCAGAACCCCACCATTGTGACACTCCCGACCAGCTCCTGCCACAGGAACCTTCCGCTATGCGGCCGCAACCAGGCACCAATATCATCCGGTCCCCAAGTAATCCGGAACTCCATCGGCTGCCTTCCGGCTGGTCCAAACCCTGGCTCGAGCTCGTGCTCCCCCTCCATTACTTCGTCGATCCGAAAACCGAGCCGCCGATCCTTCAGTCTCTTTGCCAAATCGACTAGTCCGCCGATTCCCACGCATTCCTCCTGTCGAGTCGCGTCCTACTTGGTCAACAGCCAGCTCGTCGTCTTGCCAATCAAGCGGGAGATCGGCGGAACGAGCTGGGAAAAATAGCCGAAATCGTTAATCAGGCTTACCTTCTCGACCATCTTCTCCTTCTCCACTGCCCGCAGGATCGCCGAGGCGACCTTGGCAGGGCTGTCCGAGCAATAGGGAAGCAGCAGCATCGAGAGCTTGCCCGTTCGGGTCGCAGCCGAGATCCCGTGATAGAACTCCGTCTTGACCAGAAACGGGTAGACCGTAGTCACCCTGATCCCGTTGCGCGCCAGCTCGAAGTGAAGAATCTCGGAGAAACCGCTCAGCGCCAGTTTGACTGACGCGTAGGCACCCCAGCTTGGCAAGCGGAAGAATGCCTGGCCAGACGACACATTGACGATGTGTCCCTGACCTCTCGCCTTCATCGAGGGAAGAAACGCATAGACGTGGTACAGCGGTCCCCAGAAGTTGACATCCACCAGGCGACGCCAGGTTTCCAAGGTCGTGTCTGCCAAATCACCGTTGTAGCCAATGCCCGCGTTGTTGATCAGAATATCGAGCGAGCCGAGGCTCGACAGGACTCGTCCCGCCATTTCGTCCACCTGAGCCTTGTTTGCCACATCGACCGCATAGGTATCGACTACCACGGCTCCTCGATCGCGCAGCTGCCTGGCTCTTCCCTCGAGGCAGCCTTGATTTATGTCGGTCAGGATCAGACGGCAGCCGACAGCGCCGAATGCTTCGGCTGTTGCATAGCCGATTCCGCTGGCAGCCCCAGTGATGAGGACAGTCTTGCCTTCGAATTTCGCCATCGCGTGTGCTCCTGCCGCGGAAATGAACCAGCGACCGCGCTCCCCTCCAACCCCGTGCACTTGTGCGAATAGTAATAGCTGGTTTCTCGGCCTGCGGCGAGCAATAAGGGCCCCCGAAAGTAAGCTCAATTACAGAATGCACACGGCGACACCCGCGAACCCGACCTATTTTCGATGCCAATGCAAATATCCGTTGACATCGCTCCAGGACCGCTGTCCGATACACCCCCACGATGACCAATATTGGTGTCGCACAAGAACAGAGACGGAGCCCGGAGAACAAGAAACCCAGCAAACGATAAGACGAATTCGGGGCGTGGCGCAGCCTGGTAGCGCGTACGGTTCGGGACCGTAAAGTCGGAGGTTCAAATCCTCTCGCCCCGACTAAAGGTACAAAGGTACGGAGAGTCATTCGAGCAACGGTATATGGGCCGGGTTGGTGAGACGTGCCGAAGCTGAACATCCTCGTCGTCGACGATGACAAAGATGTCTGTGAGTACCTCGAGGACCTTCTCAAGTCCGAAGGTCATCTTGTTACTTGCGTCAACGATCCGACCAATGCCCTCTCCTCGCTACGGGAGGCAGAGTACCACGTTTGCATCCTCGATCTCATGATGCCCAAGCTCTCCGGCATCGACTTGCTCGAACAGATACGCCGAGCAGACCGCGACATTGCGGTCATAATCCTGACTGGCTACCCCAGCCTCGAAACAGCGACTGCATCCATCGAGCACGACGTCTCTGCTTACGTCCGCAAGCCGTTCGCCATCGACGAGTTCCGCGAGACGCTGGAACGCATCGCCAAAAAGAAAGGCCTCGTTCTTCGTCAGGAAGAGGAGCTGCACCATGCCATCGGCAACAACATCCGCGAGCTGCGCCGAGCTCGCGGCTTGACCCTCAAACAGATGGCCAGGCGAACCAATCTCTCGGTTTCGCTGCTGTCCCAGATCGAGCGAGCCGAATCGTCGGCATCGGTGTCGTCACTCTTCAAAGTCGCCACCGCTCTCGACGTAAAGCTCACCAGCTTCTTCGGTGATTTCTAGCTAGATTGCGACGGCTACTAGGGCGCACAGACGGCCGCTTCGCCGAGCTGGTACGTCCCTGGATTTGCTGCCGCCTCGAGAATGCCAACGGCGATGACTTCCTGGCCTCGGGCATCGATACCGCAGCAGACCAGCGAATCGTCTCCTCGACAGCTATAGCGAACGGAATCGCCGTCGTTCACCAACAGGATCGCACCAGGAGCGCCCAGCGGAGAAGACACGTCTCCGTCGGAAAGAGCGAGCGCTGCCTCACAGGTATTGCAGCACTCTCCTTTCGCACAGACCTCGGTAGTGCAGAAAGAGGTCGTCTGACGAAGTGGTCCACGCACCGAGATCATCTGGCCAAGCCATTTGTCAGCCTCGGCCAGCACCGCCGTGAACGGCAGCACCTCGGTCTGTGCCAGGCACGAGCCCGCCGCAGCCGGAACCGGGCATCCTCCTCGCCTGCGCAGGCACCCCGCTCCCTCTTCTCTCCCCGGAACACCCGCCCCCCCACCAGCACGCCCAAGCCAGGCACAGCCGGTGCTTGCCAGCACAAGCATACCGAGCGCAATACCTGCCGCCACCCCTGATCCCGATCCCGATCTTGATCTTGATCTTGATCCGGCGTTAAGTCGGCTCACGCAACTCTCCCGCGAGCTCCTTCGGCTTCCCGGCGCAGGCCTTCTATCGCCGCTCGGTAGTCGCCGGTGCCAAATACGCCGGTACCAGACACGACCACGTTGGCGCCGGCTCTAACCACCATGGCCACATTCGTAGCGCTGACGCCACCGTCGACCTCGATGTCCACGTCCAGAGCGCGCTCGACGATCTGGCGGCGCAACTCGGCAATCTTGGGGACAATCTCTGGCATTAGCGCCTGGCCGCCGAACCCTGGATTGACGGTCATTACCAGCACCATCGCAACCTGGTCGAGCACGTAGCGTAGCATCTCCGGCGGGGTGTGCGGATTCAGAGCCACCGCTGGCTTTCTGCCAAGGGCCTTGATCGCGGCGACAGTTCGACAAAGGTGACGGCACGCTTCGACGTGTACACAAATGACATCGGCGCCCGCTGCAGCGTAGTCGTCGAGATAGCGATCCGGCTCCGCTATCATGAGATGAACATCGAGCGGGAGCGTTGTTGTCCGGCGGATCCATTTGATCACTGGCGGCCCGATCGTGAGGTTCGGCACGAAACTGCCGTCCATGACGTCAACGTGAAGACTGTCGGCGCCAGCCTTCTCGAGAGCCCGAGACTCGCCGGCCAGATTACTGAAGTCCGCGCTCAGCAGAGAGGGAGCGATGATTATTCGACGATCGGTTGCCATGCCACTTGCCACGCCTTCGGCAGGCGCCGAGCCGCGCGAGAGCTCGCGCGATCACTTTTCTGCGTCGTTGCCATCGCCAGGGTCGCCAGGCTCGTCGGGGTCACCGAGGGACTTCAGCTCCTCTGCCCAACTCTCCTCCCGGTCCTCCTCTTCCTCGAGCATCTCCACCTCGTTCGCCTCGAGTTGGATGGCATCTTCATCGGCAATGGCACGACTCGCAGCACTGAGCTCGTCGTCGAAAGGTACCGAGGTACGGACTCCTTGGATGCAGCCCGCCTTCACCGTCACCTGAAAAGCGCGCGACCCGAAATAGGCATCGATCGCTTCCTTGATGCTCCAAAAGACGTCCTGCAGATCTTGTCCCTTTCCGGCGACTTCCTTCCACTGCGACAGCGGGCCGTACTCGACTACTGGGGCGAAAAAAAACTCACGCGAGGACCTGAACAGGAGGGAGAACTCCTCCACGTCGACCTGGGTGTCAGTCAATCCAGCAATATTCATCCAGCGTTCGAGGTCTTCGGGTTGAGGATACGACATGATATGTCGTCTCAGCCGTTCGATCTGTTCGTCCCTATCCTGCTTGACCAGAACCTCGCGGAAGATGTCGTAGAACTCCCCCCAAGTGCCGGCCAATGGCAGAGTGCAGATAACTCGACCACCCATCTTGGCAACTCGGGCAAACTCGTTCAGGGCCTGCCGAGGATTCGGCATTTCCTGAATTCCGAGATTGCAGACCACCACGTCGTAGACCTCGTCGGCGAACGACAGCCGCGGTGACGCGCTCTCCGTGCGGAAGAAGATCCGCTTTCCTGCCAGCTCGCCGGCCTTCTTCCTGGCCACGTCGAGCATGGCCGAGGACGAATCGATGGCAATAACCCGGCCGTTGTCATCCATTCGTCGCAACAACTCGAGGCTCGGATATCCTGTCCCGCAGGCGACGTCGAGCACATTCGCCCGTGGCGGAACCTCCAGTCCTCGGAGCAGCATCCGGCCGAATCGTTGCGACCAGATGGGCATTATCTCGCTGTCGTATATCCGAGCGAGCTTCTCCTGCCTGTGCATCCGCTTGCTCGTGCTCACGTGTCCTCCAGCCGCCTCGGGCCTGACTTTTGTTTAGTGAAGCAGCATAATACCGCTCTGCCAGACACTCAACACTTCATGCGGCTTGGGGCTTCGCAGGAGTAATGCTCCCGAGCAAATGGGAGCTATACTCCGCCAAGCCATGAGCGGCAAGAAAATCAGACACATCATGCCAGTCGGTCCACGAGTGTTGGTAAAAGTGCTCCACGAGGAGGACATTGCTGACAGTGGGCTATACCTCCCTGCCGGAGCCAAAGAACGTATGCAGGAGGCACTCTACGGCGAAGTCGTCGAGGTAGCTCGTGCCTCGCCAGAGAACCCCCAAGAGGATGGCTTTGGCAGCAACGTGTCGGGCATTCCCCATGGAGCCAAGGTGCTGTTCTCGAAGAACGCCGGCACCAAAGTCCCCTGGAACGAGGATCTGCGGGTACTGGAGACGAAAGAAGTCCTCGCCACCGTCGAGGTCATACCGGAAGAGAGCCTTCTCTAGAGCACCGATCGGTGCTCTAGCCTGGAAGGAGCACATTGTCGATCAGCCGAGTCTTGCCAACCCGTGCTGCCAACGCAATCACGGCGGGATGCTCGACCGAGTCGACTGGAGCCAGCGTCTCGGCATCACGCAGCTCGACGTACTCCGGGATCGCGGAAGGAGCCGACGCCAGAACCTTCCTCGCCTCGGACAAAAGGACGGCAGCGCTGCGCTCGCCAGAACCGTGCAATGCCCGGACGCGATCGAGAGATCGCCAGAGAACAGTGGCTTGACTTCTTTCCTCTGTCGACAAGTACGAATTCCTGGAGGACATGGCCAAGCCGTCTGGCTCGCGCACAATCGGATGGCCAACGACTTCCACGTCCAAGCTCAAGTCCATCGCCATCCGGCGAACCACCAGCAGTTGCTGATAGTCCTTTTCGCCAAGAATCATCACGTGCGGCTTGACGATATTGACCAGCTTGAGGACAACCGTTGCCACCCCGGCGAAGTGACCAGGTCGCAGGTCGCCGCACAATCCGCGCGAGAGATCTCGGACCTCGACCCTGGTCTGCGATCCGGGTGGGTACATGGCAACCACATCGGGTACGAAAGCCAGATCGACACCTGCCTCTCTTGCCTTCGCCAGGTCTCCAGGCAGATCGCGGGGATAGCGGTTCAAGTCCTCGCCGACTCCGAATTGAATCGGATTGACGAAGATGGACAGTACTAGCGAATCACCGCGGCGACGTCCTTCTCGCAGCAGAGCGACGTGGCCATGGTGCAGGAAACCCATAGTTGGAACAAAGACGATTCGCTTCCCTCGAGCGCGGAATCTTTCGCTCCGAGCCTGCATCTCCTGTGGCTCGCGTATCACCTCGAGATCGGCCATCTGCTTCTACTCCTCTCGGGCTATTATTATGCTTCCTCGCCCCCACCGTACCCTGTGCCTTCGACACGCTCCGCCGGAGCTCCCTCGGCGCGCCCGGCCGGCTCCTCGGAAGCACCGAAGGACTCCTGCAGCGAGGGGAACTTCGCGGTCCTCACATCTTCGACGAAGCGGTCGACCGCCGCGCGAATCCGCCTGCCCAGGTCGTCGTAGCGCCGGACGAAGCGGGGCTTGAATTCCTCGTTCATGCCAAGCAGGTCGTAGATCACCAGCAC
>JAZDLZ010000661.1:0-2577 GCA_043801535.1 Pseudomonadota bacterium | reverse complement strand
CATCAAGGACCTCGAGTTCTACCTGCCTGGTAGTGTCCCCCTCGGTCCCTGCAGCGACTGCGAGACCAATGAGCGAGTAATTCCCGCGCACACCAACGTCACCATGATTGTCCGCATGGACCCACCGACCTGGCTCGACTCCACCGCGGGGCCTGAGTACGAAAACCTCGCCGCGATGGCTCCCTTCTTGCCTCCGGTCGCTGGCACCCTTGGCCCAATCTACCGGCACTGCGAAGACGCTCGCGTCGTCGACGGCATGTCGGTCTGCATCGAGTTCTCTCTCCGCCAGACCGTAAGGTACATGACGCGCGTGAAGATCGATTGGAGCCTGGTCAGAAGCTCCGTGCAGTCGCGATCGGGCCTGGTCTCTCCCTGGGTACTCGCTCCGAACGCCGACAACGCGGACACTAACGCCTACGTCACCGGCTTCTTCAGAAACCTCAACGTGGCCGAGGACGGCTTCAGTCCCTTCTAGCGTCACAGGCATTTGCCAGGCTAGCCTTTCCGCCCGTCTCTGCCGAAAGGACCAATCATGAAACGACTCCTCCTAGCTTCCTTCCTCCTTTTCGCCTGCAACGGCGATGACGACGACATCGACGTCGACTCGCGGGCGGTCTGTGACTGTCCACCGCTAAATGCGATCGACGTAGGCTACGACAATGGTGAATCCGGCCTCGCCGGCGCTGATCTCCAGCTCGCTGTTGACGAGGTCGCTGCGCGGCCGATGGGGCTCGAGGATGCTTATGAGCGGCTCTTCCTTGTTGAGGACACCAGAACATCACCATCAACTGGAACAGGGTTCTCTATAACGGTTAGTTGTCCAGGATCGCCACCAAATATTGCGCTAGCTCTCGGCGGTTCCTGCAAAGGACCCGGCACTACAGCTGTTCAAGGTACAGAGCTTTTTGGACTCGGCTTCCAGTGCATTTGGAACAAACCCGAAGGCGAAGCTGTCGAGTTAACCGCCAAGGTGACTTGCCTCGGCAAAGCCGGCGTCAGCTACGAGTAGCGCGATGTCGCGCTCCTCTCTCATAAATCGCCCAACCCGGGCCGGGATCCCTCCCGGCCCCGATAGTAGTCACTGTCTGCGGCGGTCGAGCACGCAGTCAAGGGTGCGCCAAAGGCGCATCGCTTCGCGACCGAGGCTCCGCCGCAGGCCCTTGACGGCGAGCGCAGCCGCCGCAATCTGCCGCTGGAGAAACCAATGACCGAAATCAACACCGCCACACTCCAGAGTTGTGCGGGGTGCAGCGCAGAGGTTTCGCGCCAAGCCGCAGCTTGCCCTCTTTGCGGTCACCAGTTCCGAGTGCAGGACGCCTTCTCGTTTCGCGATCCAGTCCATTTGCTCGCCTTCTTTGCCGCCGTCTTCGCTCTCTTCCTCATCATCTGGCTCAAGGTCCTCTGATGCGGTTCGCCGGCGCCAGCGTCTTTCTGCTCGTCCTCGTCGCCGCGCCAGCGTCGGCCCAGAGCGACGCCAAAGAGCGGCGGCTAACCGTCAGCGCCACGACTGGCCTCGCGTCCATCGAGGCCTACGAAACGAGCGGCGCCCCCCTCGCGAGCGGCGGCGGCCTTGGCTTCGCATACGGTGTTCGCGACTGGCTCGAAATCGGCGTCGCTGGAAGCTACAGCTACGCTGGCGGCATTAGCCTCGACGACCCTGTTGTCGACGACGTCTTCGGCGAGGATCTCACCCTCTGGGGTAATCTCCACGCCGCCGAGCTCGCCACAACCGCGCGGTTCTTGCTTGTCGCCGGAGCCCCTCCCCTCCTGGCTCGTATCCACCCACTACTTGAGCTTCGCGGTGGCCTCCAGATGCGCGCACTGACCGGAGCCCAGGTGTTTCGTGATGGCACTGCACTTCAAGAAGTCTCGTCGCAAAGGGACTGGCGACCATTCGCCGGTCTCAATACTGGCTGCACTTTTCGCGCCGGGGACCATCTTGAGATCGCCGTTCTTGCCACATCGAGCTTTGCCTCAGGTCACCGCGAATTCGGCGCCATCCTCGAGCTCAGCTGGCAGACCTATCGACTTTTCTGAGAAGGAGATCTCTAAGAGATCGGAATCTCAGAAGAAATCGTAGTGTATTGTGATGTATGGCGAGTCAACTACTGGAAATCACGCCACTCCGGACTTCCGGATTGCTTGACGGATGTTGATCAGATCCGTACTGTGGAGACAGTCATGGCCAGATCAACACCGTTGAAGAATAGGCGCTGGCTGACTGTTCGCGAAATCGTCGAACTGTTGCCAGTCAAGGAGCGGACTGTCCTTCGCGAACTGCAGAAGGGACGGCTCAAGGGGTTCAAGTTTGGGAAAAGGTGGTTAGTGGCCGAAGAAGATCTGCTCGAGTACATGGAACGGTCTGGCGATGAGGCAGTCGGTCAAGCCGCCTCGGCCTAGACCCTGAACGAATCACTTCCGTTGTCGAGCCCATCAGCTCGACAGCGAGTTGCAGTCAACAAACGCCTGAAAAAGGGGGTTGCGTATCGAGGAGTGATCAAGGGCGTGGCACCAACGCCTAACCGAAACTAGAAACGCCCCGACGAAGTTTGGCGACTTACGGGGCGTCTCTTGAGG
>JAZDLZ010000882.1:0-6534 GCA_043801535.1 Pseudomonadota bacterium | reverse complement strand
CATTGCCGAAGAAGCCGTCGACGTGCCCCGATCACGTCGGGCGATCAGGTTCACGTATCAGGATCTATGAGATGGGCCGGCTCTCGAAAGGCCATTGGGTAACGACAGCGCGACAATACAACCATACCGCATCACACCCGGTTTTGATTTACTTGCGGAATCAAGAATGGTTGGGCCGTCGCTAGCTAGCTAGCTAGCTAGCTACCGTGGCTCGCAGCTATCGAACGAGGGCGGGTCAGACGGGGCGCTGTTCAGATCGAACAAATACGGACACCCGACCACCATCTCTTCGCTGCCATTGACAAAGAGGTTGCCAATCTCTCCTGCCAGCGTTGCGTCGGATTCGGACAGGTTCATGCTCCCTTGGTGACCGACGAATTCCCAACCATCGACGAACCTTACGGTGTTGCCCGAGACGGTACGCCATTCCGCCGAAGCAAAATGGTACTCACCGGTGCCGGGTCGACCGCCGTACACCCACACCCGCTGCAAGGTGCCGGTCATCACGTAGTTGCTGCCTTGCAGGTCGACGGTGCCGAGCACCACGGAAAAGTGACACCGCTCGACGGATGCACCGGCGTTCATTTGGCAACCCTCTATGGTGATGCCAGCGGCGCTCGCTTCGGAGCGTTCTTCATCCGATGCAGAAGCCAAATAGTCGGCAATGCCCACGCTCCCGATCGACTCCAGGGCAAGCTGGTACCACAACTCCTGCACGTTGATCTCGCCACCCGACGGATCCTCGCCGCAGTCTTCCCTGCACCAATCGTACTCATCACCCTCGCAAAGACCGTTTCCACAGTACGGCTCCTGGTACTCGCCGCAGTCTTCCCTGCACCAGTCGTACTCATCACCCTCGCAAAGACCGTTTCCGCAGTACGGCTCCTGGTACTCGCCGCAGTCTTCCCTGCACCAGTCGTACTCGTCACGTTCGCAAAGACCGTTTCCGCAGTACGGCTCCTGGTATTCACCGCAGTCTTCCCTGCACCACTCGTACTCGTCACCCTCGCAAAGACCGTCGCCGCAGTAGGGATCCTGGGTATTCTGGCTGCAGTCCTCCGGGCAGACCCGATTGTCTTCCTCGTCGCCGCAGTATCCGTCACCGCAATAGCCAGTCGAGCCAGAGCCGACGTCGATGCCAATGAAGTTGCCGGCAACGGTGGCCCATACTCTGCCGCCAGGCACCAGCTCACCGTCGAAAGAAACGTTTCCTTCCGGTGCTACCGCCAGGGTCATCGGTTGCCCGTCCGGACCCACCACGATGAAGGCCGCTCCGCGATACCCGCCGTCGAGCTCCACTATCGCACCGGACCTGTACTCGCTTTCCGGAGCCCAGGCAACCATCATGTGGAGCATGCTGACCGACCTGGTCGCTTCGTCGAGGAAGATTCTCCCGCCCAGGAAGACGACCATCTTGCCGTAGCTGCTATCGTCTTCGCTAATGGGTTGAACGAACGCGTAGGCTAGGCCATGGTCCTCGTAGAAACTCGAGCCTCCCACTGCAAGGTCCCATCCCCCAACACCGGGCCAATAGGTGGCGCCGGCTAGCTCATCGGGAAGGACTACCGGCGCCAACGCGAAGGTGGCGTTGCCGGCGAGCGCTCTTCCATCTGCCCTCGGCGTGGCACTAGCCGATAGCGCCATCGTCATGCCAGCGATTCCGGAAAGCTCTGCTGGCGTTGGATTTGCCGAGGGAAGCGTCACGGTCGGCGGTGACAATTTCGGAGTGCTGCTCGGATCGGTACCGGTGTTGCCAGGATCGTCGGTGCCGCATGCCCCGAGCGCCAGCATGGCACTCATGCATGCGA
The DNA here is from genome assembly GCA_043801535.1 of Pseudomonadota bacterium. GTDB lineage: Bacteria > Myxococcota_A > Polyangia > Haliangiales > SHYZ01 > JAZDLZ01. Next base: position 4,726 of record JAZDLZ010000882.1, on the reverse strand, counting down.
TAGTCTTCATACTCCTTACGGTGGTTAGCATAGTCTGTCGTCCTCCTTGGCCTGCTGGCTAGTGGCATTCCGCCTGCTGATGCCGCTGGCGATTACCCAAATGGTCGGTGATAGCTAGTGGTAGACTTCGTTCCCTTTCCTGTTTCGTCTCTTCTCTATTCTTCCGTTCCGTTTCCGTTTCCGTTCGTTTCTCGCCTCTTCATCCGCCGCGCCCCTCCCCGCTCCCACCGTTGTGCCTGGTTTGATCCTCCTTTGTCGCTCTCAACGATGCAATGGCAGCACACGAAGGTTTTGATCACTTGTGCGGTGAGTCACGTTCGCGAGGCGTTGCCCCAAGGGAATGTGGCTCGAAAACGAACTTTACCGGCACAGCATCCCAGAGCATCCTTCTTGCCATGCCAGCGTTGTTTTTTCCCGGTCGCCCCGCGTTCTCGCCAGCCCGCCTGGAGAAGAAGCTAGCACGCATACGCGAAGGAAACCCTGCGGTGTCCGAGGTTTGCGCTCAGTTCGTACACCTTGCCTTGGTGGACGGCGAGCTCGACGTTGGCTCGCAGGCCACGCTCCTTCGTCTCCTGGAATACGGCCCTCGCCTCGAGGAGCACTGCGTCGATGGCCGCCGGCTATGGGTCATTCCCCGCCTCGGGACAATCTCGCCTTGGTCGTCCAAGGCAACCGATATCGCCCACATTTGTGGGCTCACTACGGTGATCAGGCTGGAACGAGCGGTCGAATGGACTTTGGCCGGACGGATTGACGACGAGCCGGCTCTTCGGCGGGTGATACACGATCGGATGACCGAGTCGGTGCTGGAGCGGATTACCGATGCCAATCGCCTGTTCCATCGGCAAGAGCCTGCGCCGTTTCGCACGATCGCGCTCGCGCCAGACGCCCGTGGAGCCCTCGAAGAAGCGAACCAGCGGCTGGGCCTAGCCCTCGCAACAGGCGAGATCGAGTACCTCGTCCGTTCGTTCGGCGATCTCGGCCGCGATCCGACCGACGTCGAGCTGATGATGTTCGCCCAGGCGAACAGCGAACACTGCCGGCACAAGATCTTCAACGCCGAATTCGAGCTCGACGGGGTGGTCGAGCCAGCGTCGTTGTTCGAGCTGATCCGGCGTAGCACCGAGGCAAGCCCGCAAGGGGTTCTTTCCGCCTACAAGGACAACGCCGCGGTCATCGAGGGATTCGAGGCAGCGCGGTTCTTCCCAGAACCGGCAAGTGGAATCTACCATCGCCACACCGAGCCGACCCACATCCTCATGAAAGTGGAGACCCACAATCACCCGACCGCGATTTCGCCGTACCCCGGCGCATCGACTGGCTCCGGCGGAGAAATCCGCGACGAGGGGGCAACCGGACGCGGCGGAAAGCCCAAAGCCGGCCTGGTTGGCTTTGCCGTCTCCAACCTGCTGATTCCCGGCGCCGAGCAGCCCTGGGAGCGCGATCGCGGTCGCCCCGCCCGCACCGCTTCGGCGCTCGAAATCATGCTCGATGGCCCGCTCGGGGCGGCCGGATTCAACAACGAATTCGGCCGGCCAGCGATCGCTGGTTTCTTCCGCACCTTCGAGATGGAGGTCGATGGTCCAGCCGGCACCGAGGTGCGCGGCTACCACAAGCCAATCATGCTCGCTGGCGGTATCGGCAGCATCCGACCTGCCCACGTTCACAAGGACGAAATCAAGCCAGGCGCTGCCATCGTGGTACTCGGCGGTCCCGCCATGCTGATTGGTCTGGGAGGTGGCGCCGCTTCTTCGCTCGCTGCCGGCACCTCGAACGAGGATCTGGACTTCGCCTCGGTGCAACGCGACAACGCCGAGATGCAGCGTCGTTGCCAGGAAGTGATCGACCGCTGCCTGGCGCTTGGCAGCGACACTCCGATCGTGTCGATTCACGACGTCGGCGCCGGCGGGCTCTCCAATGCCTTACCCGAGCTGATCCACGAGAGCCACCGGGGAGCGACCTTCGCCCTGCGCAAGATACCCAACGACGAGCCGGGCATGTCACCGCTCGAAATCTGGTGCAACGAAGCGCAGGAACGCTACGTCCTGGCGATTGCCGCCGAGCGCCTGCGACAATTCGAGGCAATATGCCGGCGAGAGCGCTGCCCCTTTGCCGTTCTCGGACCGGCCACCGCCGACGGGCGGCTCGTCGTCGAAGACGAGCACTTCGGCAATCGACCGGTCAACGTTCCGCTCTCCGTGCTTCTCGGCAAACCGCCTCGCATGCAACGGCACGCCAAACACCTGACGGCGTCGCCCACGCGGGTTTCTGTCAACGGCACCACCCGCGTCTCTGCCGACTCCAGCTCCAATCGCAGTATCTGTCCCTCGCCCTCGCACGGTCCCGGTCCCGGCGTAGTTGCGGCCAACCTCGACTTGCACCAGGCGCTGCTTCGCGTCATCCGTCTGCCAACCGTCGCCGACAAGACGTTCCTCGTCACCATCGGCGACCGCACGGTGACCGGGCTCGTGGCGCGCGACCAGATGGTCGGACCGTGGCAAGTTCCGGTTGCCGATGCTGCCGTCACTGCCACCGGCTTCGATGCCTTGACCGGCGAGGCAATGGCGATCGGGGAGCGCACGCCGGTCGCCGTCCTCGACGCTGCCGCCGCCGCCCGCCTGGCTGTTGGCGAGGCTCTCACCAACATTGCCTGCGCGCCTATCGGAGAGCTGCGCCTGGTACGACTGTCGGCCAACTGGATGGCGGCCGCCGGCTATCCCGGAGAGGATGCCCGCCTCTACGACGCAGTTCGGGCAGTCGGCGCCGAGCTGTGCCCTGCCCTGGGAATCGCCATTCCGGTTGGCAAGGATTCTCTCTCGATGCACACGGTATGGGAAGAACAAGGACGGAAGAAGACCGTCGTCGCTCCGCTCTCCCTCGTCGTGAGCGCCTTTGCCCCCGTCGTTGACGTCAGACTGGCTCTCACTCCTCAGCTCAGGACCGATTGCGGCGAGACCGAGCTGATTCTCGTCGATCTCGGCACCGGCAAGAACCGACTGGGCGCGAGCGCGCTGCTCCAGGTCCACGGGTCGATCGGCCAGACTCCACCGGACGTCGATGACCCGGCACTGCTTCGCGGCTTTTTCGCCGCAATCCAAGCGCTCGGCAGAGCAGGGACCGTTCTCGCCTGCCATGATCGCTATCGCTCCGATTGTCACACTGGCCAACGGCCACCAATCGTATTCCGCGGACCGGGAGCGCTACTGGCGTATCACGATCGCTCCGATGGCGGATTGCTGGTGACCCTCCTCGAAATGGCATTCGCCGGGGGAACAGGTCTGGAGATAGATCTTTCCCCGCTCGGAGCGAACGCCGACGCTATCGCCGCCGCATTCTCCGAGGAGCTCGGAGCCGTCGTCCAGGTGCGTGCGTCCGACGTCGACCAAGTCCTCGCCATTCTCGCTCGCCACGGGCTCGGCCATTGTACCCACCGAATTGGCCGGTCCATTGCCGCCAACCGGATAACGGTGCGCCACGGCGAGCGCGTACTCCTCGACGAATCGCGCACCGACCTGCGCGCCGTATGGTCGGAGACGACCTGGCGGATGCAGGCGCTCCGCGACGACCAGGCATGCGCCGACGAGGAGCAGGCTGGACGCAGCGATCCGCACGACCGGGGTCTGTGGGTCGGCGCGACCTTCGACATTGCCGAGGACGTGGCAGCGCCGTTTGTTGCCGGAGGCGCCAGGCCGCGAGTCGCGATCCTGCGCGAACAGGGGGTCAACGGCCAGATCGAAATGGCTGCTGCTTTCGATCGGGCTGGCTTTGCCGCGGTCGATGTCCACATGAGCGACATCCTCGAAGGCCGCGTTTTGCTCGACAGCTTTGTCGGGCTCGCTGCCTGTGGCGGCTTCTCCTACGGCGACGTGCTCGGGGCGGGCGAGGGATGGGCGAAGTCCATCCTTTTCCATGCGAAGGCCAGACAGGCTTTTGCCGACTTCTTCGCCCGAAAGGAAACGTTTGCGCTCGGCGTTTGCAACGGTTGCCAGATGTTGTCCAATCTACGCGAGCTAATCCCTGGCACCGCGTGCTGGCCACGATTCGTCCGCAACCGCTCCGAGCAATTCGAAGCCCGCCTGTCGCTGGTACGAGTGGAAGCCAGCCCCTCGGTGCTGTTCCGTGGCATGGAAGGCTCGATCCTGCCAATCGCGGTGGCGCACGGCGAGGGACGGGCAGAATTCGCCTCGGACTGGCAGCGTACCGAGCTCGAAAACAGCGGCCTGGTAGCGGCGCGTTTCGTCGATCACGACGGCCAGCCAACCGAGCGGTATCCGCTCAACCCCAACGGTTCGCCAGGCGGCCTGATTGCCGTCACCGCCAGCGACGGCCGCGTCACCATCCTCATGCCCCATCCCGAGCGCGTCTTCCGCGCCACGCAATACTCCTGGCGACCCGATGGTTGGGGTGAGGACGGACCCTGGCTGCGGCTGTTCCGCAACGCCCGAGTTTTCGTGGGATGAGCGAAACAACACCACGTTGTTCCGGAGAATAGGCTGGCCAGGTTGCCGACTACCAATCGGCAGCCTTGACGTATTCTTTCAACTCGCTCTCGATCTCGTCGATACTACCGACGATTCGTTCGAAATCGGCCAGCTGCGCAAAGGCCATGTCAATCATCTCGAAGTAGTCGCCGACCTGGGTGCCGCCGTCGCGGTGGACGAGGAAATGGACCAACGTCCACCACTCGAGATAGTAGACATTGAGGTACTCGTCGATGTCTGGTCCT
>JAZDLZ010000881.1:0-10704 GCA_043801535.1 Pseudomonadota bacterium | reverse complement strand
TCCAGTTCCTGGTTCCTTGTCCCTAGTTCCTTGTTCCCTTCGTCGTCGTCGGAATTGAACAAGGAACTAGGAACAAGGGACAGGGGACCGAGAACGGCTAGCCCGTTGACCGATCGGGACACACCCGGATTTCGGGGGATTCCTGGTGCAACAGATGGCGGCCAGCTATCGCTCGTGTAAAGTGACGGCATCCTGGAGGATAGGCAATGGCAAAGAAGAAGACTTGGCGGGAGAAGCTAGCCGACGACAACGGACTGCCCAAGGTCGTTCCGATCCCTCCGAAGATGGTCGCCAAGGTTGGCAGCGGTACCCTGGTCGTTCCTGCTCCTCGCGAAGTGGATGCCATCATGCGCCAGGTGCCAAAAGGGAAGATCACGACCATCAACGAGATCCGTGCGTGCCTGGCCAGGAAGCACGGTGCCACCGTGGCCTGCCCGATGACTTCTGGAATCTTCGCCTGGGTGGCGGCACATGCTGCCGAGGAAGAACGGGATCTCGGCAAGAGGAGAATCACTCCCTGGTGGAGGACTCTCAAGACGGGCGGCTTGCTGAACGACAAGTATCCAGGCGGGATCGAAGTGCAGCGCGCAATGCTCGAAGCTGAAGGACACGAGATCGAAGATCGCGGCAAGAAGACCTTGGTGAGGGAGTGGGAGAAGCATCTTTTTGTGCCGTAGTCACGACGGAAGGCGCTCCAGAGTTGGCTTTGTCGCCGTCGCAAAATAACTTGAACAGTCTCGCCGCCGATCCATCCCGGCTGGCTGCGTCGCTCGTCGGTAGTAGGGCGGCTGCGAGCCCTCGCCGCCCCCCCATCGAGCAAAGCTCGACAGGGCCCCCCCCGCTTCATACCGAGAGTATGCGCCCTCCTCGCTCCTTGCCATCCGGGCGCCTCATCGGCGATACTTTGTTCAAGTTATTCTGCGACGGCTCCTAAGGTGAGAGAGTGAAGATCAAGAACGGCGAAAATCCCGCGATTCCCGGTCAGCCCGAGGCTATCGAGAACCTCTCAACCAACAGGCCGGGGTTGGTCGCAGACACCGCCAGGACGACCAGGGCGCCGGATTCGGTTTTCGCCGGCGTACTAGGGCGAGGGAGCAGCCCAGCCGATCGTCGAGTCGCTGCACCAGCTTCGGAGAACGCGACCGCGCTGGCTCGAGACAACCTCGATCGCGAGCTGTCCGCGCTGGCGACCCAGCTAGCCTCGGGCATCGTGGATCGAAGGCAGGCATTGAATCGCGTCCTCGACCTGGTGATGGCATCGGGTCCGGCAGCGACCCTTTCCAGAAGCCATGCCGAAAAAGTGCGCGCCAGTCTGACCGATCTGTTGCGTGCAGACCCGTACCTCGTCGGCAAGCTGCGTCGGCTCGGCTTGAATCTCGACGACTAGCAAGAACCCGCCTTCTACCTGCCAACGTCAGGCGACTCAGTACAACACCTCGCCCACGAACGCCTCGGCTGTCTCCGCCTCTTTGGGACCGTCGAATCTAAAAGGACGCGTCGAGCTACTGTCCAGTGACATCGCGATCCATGGTCGGGCAAGCACCTTGCCGTTCTTGTCGTAGAACGTGGCCATGATGCTAGCCAACGCACCTTTCGGAAGCGTGTTCTTGATTCGTATCCGCGCTACCAGCTTGCCATCTTCCCGAATCGTCTCTGCGTTGGCGATCACTACTGGCAACCCGTGCTCGGCAGGCTCGGCGCGGCGGATTCTGAACGAGGCAGCCTTCGCGGTAGGCGTGGGCGCAGTAGCAACCAGGGCAAATGCCCGTCTTCCGCCGGCCGGGATCCGTAGCTCCTCGACCGCCAGCGGACCAAGACCATTCCCGTCCTGATCCTTGAGGATTCCCTCAACGGCAACCGAGCGCTCCTGACTCGTACGGTTCTCGACGTCCACCAACACGTAGCTTCCCTGCTGCGGATCCTTCGCCCCGACCAAGCCGTGCTTGATAGTCATGGTCTCGTCGCGCACGACAATGAGGCCTTCGGGGATCTCCTGCGGCTCCGCGCCCTGGCGACACGAGCACGAGGCTGACAGCCCCACCGCCGTCAACAACAATAGTGCTGCCAGCGGTGCTGGAGCGCTTGCGCGGCTCGAGCCGCAACCAACCGCCCAGGGACTCGGACAAAGTCGTCGGCCGTCAACAGCCTTCAGTCGACAGCCAACCTGACCAACCGCTGCCTCGGATCCAGATTGTCCACTCGGGGACCGACCTTTTCGCCGGGGTCCTGCTCTACGGTTCGTGCTCGTGCTCATCGCCATCATGGCGTCTCCCGGCGATAGAGCTCGACGATTTGGCGAGCATCGGTCGACAAATGCATGCCTTCTACTCCTAGTGAAGCCAAGGCCTTGGCCAGAGTGGCAACCTTCTCTCCGAGGCTACTCCTCCGCTCGATGATCACCCGGGGAGCGCCTCTGACCTTGCACAGGCCGCCGCCAGAAACACCATCGCCCAGCGACTCATAGGTGAGCTTGACACCAAGCTTGTCGGCAGTTCCTTCGAGCTCCGCAAGAATGCCTTCCATCTTCATGGACGAACAGGATAGCAGCTTTCGCTAGATACCAGATGTCTCTCTGATCCTTTACACTCTCTCGTCCGAACACTGCCTTTGGCCGGGATGAAAGCGCAGTGTTTTCGAGCACGAGCACGATTACGAACTGTAAAGCAAGAGCCCCGAGAAATGGTCAGTGCTAACAAGGAACTAGGAACAAAGGACAGGGGACAGGGGGACAGGGGGACAGGGGGACAGGGGGACAGGGGACCGAGAACGGCTAGCCCGTTGACCGATCGGGACACACCCGTTTTCGGGGCGGATTTCCCCAGTGATTCTGCTGTCCCCTGGCGCTAGAATGGTAGTGCCGGACAGGCCCTAGACCATGAAGGACAAGCCGTTGCTGGGGGAAGGCGTCATGGTGGATCACTTCAAGGTGATCCGTCTCTTGAACCGCGGCGGCATGGGAGAAGTGTATCTGGCCCGCGACACTTTGTTGGGCCGGCGAGTGGCTCTCAAGCTAATCCAGCAATCGGCTGGCGCCGACTCTCGTGAAGCAAGCGTCCGCTTTCTCCAAGAAGCGCAAATCACGGCAAGTTTCAGTCATCCCAACGTGGTTTCCGTGTACGCGGTGGGGAAACACGAGGGACAACTCTATCTGGCGCTGGAGTACCTGGAGGGACAGAACCTCCGCGAACGTCTTGCCGAGGAACGACCCGGTCTCCGGGACTCGATGCGGATCGTTGCAACGATCGCCAAGGCCTTGGCCGAAGCCCATCGCAACCATGTTCTTCACCGGGACCTAAAGCCCGAAAATGTCCTGATGGCCAAGGACGGCCGCCTGCGGATCCTCGACTTTGGGCTAGCGAAAATCTGTCGGGAGCACAAGGTGGCAAGGATTGAGTCACCGCCGGAAGCCGTTGCCACGAGCGTTCGGCCAGGACTGCTGCGCGAATCGCCGGAGGAATGGGCGGCACTTCTCGGTGGAGCAACGGCAGCCAACGAGCCAGCCAACGAGCCCGACCCAAGTGACGTGACGCGCAACGTGACATGCGAGACACCACGCGTGCCACCCGAGGAATCGGTCGACCCGACTGACACTGATTGCCCGACCAACGAGCGGCCGCTCTTGCCGCTGGTATCGGACGGCAGCGTCGTCTACGGGACACCGGCGTACCTTAGTCCTGAGTGCTGGCGAGGCGAGCCTGCCAGCCCGGCATCGGACATCTGGGCTCTTGGAACGATCCTCCACGAGCTCGTTGCTGGCTACCGTCCCTACAGCGATTCTCCGTCGGGCGAGCTGGGCGCAATCATCGGCGGATCAAGCCCGGTTCCGAATCGAATCGACGAGTCCGGTAGTGTTCCGCGCGAGCTCTGCGAGTTGGTGACTGCTTGCCTCGACAAGGATCCCCAGCGCCGACCCAGTGCTGCCGACATCGTATTCGCCCTCGAGACACAGCTCGGTGGTAGCAGACCTATCCTGGAGAGTGGCCAGAGCCCCTTCCGCGGTCTTGCTGCCTTTGCCGAACGACACAGCGATTTCTTCTTCGGACGGGAAACGGAGGTAGCTTCGTTCCTCGAGAGCATCCGCGAACAGCCAGTCCTCCCTGTGGTCGGACCATCAGGTGCGGGCAAGAGCTCGTTTGTCCAGGCCGGAGTGATCCCGAGGCTGCGGGAGCAAGGGTCGTGGACGATTCTCCAACTGCGCCCTGGCAGTGACCCATTCGGCACCCTCGCAGCACGGCTCCACTCCGGCGACACAGTGGCAAAGGCAACGGTGAACGAGGAGCTGCACACTGCCGATCTGCGCTCGCCCCAAAGACGCCTCGCCCAGCTGCTTTCCGGAGACGGAAGCCACGGCAAGGAAAGCAGCATCGGCAACAGTACCGGCGTCGACATGGGCATGGGCATGGGCATGGGAATGGGAATGGACATTGGAGGGGCTGACGACGATTCGGGGCGCCGAACGCTTGCCAGACAGCTTCGCGACTGCCCGAGGATGCTGAATCTCGCCCTTCACCATCTGGCCGAGCAGCAGAACAACAAGGTGCTCCTCTTTGTCGACCAAATCGAGGAAGTCTACACTCTGGTAGCTAACGAGGACACGCGCCGTCGATTCATGCAGGCAGTGTGCAGCGCGGTCGACGATGTACGCAGCCCAGTGCGGGTCGTATTCACCACCCGCGACGACTTCCTTGGCAGGCTCGCCGAAACGTCCGAAGCAAGTCAGGTGCTGAGCCGAGTCACGGTGGTTCGGCGACCTGGCCCAGAAATGCTCGAGGCCATCCTCATCAAGCCTGTCGAAGCAGTCGGCTACCACTACGACGATCCAGAGCTCGTGGCGACGATGATTGCGGCAGTGCGCGAAGAACCGGCCTGCCTGCCGCTACTCCAGTTTGCCAGTAGCATGCTCTGGGAACGACGCGACCAAAAACGGCGGCTGCTCTGCCGCTCTGCCTACGAGCAAATGGGTGGCGTGGCCGGCGCGCTGGCCGAGCACGCTGATGGGATCCTCGACGGGCTCTCGCCAGCAGAGCTGAGAATCGCCCGCCAGCTTCTCCTGAGACTCGTGACCGCCGAGGGAACCCGCAAGGTACTGCCAGTGCCGATGGCCCTCGAGGGGCTTGGCGCCGAATCATCCGGCGTCCTCGGCCGGCTCACCCAGTCTCGGCTCATCACCGTCCGCCGAAGCATGGGGAGCGACCGCGGCGAAGCCGTGCTCGAATTGGTCCACGAATCACTCGTCAGGACCTGGACGCGGCTCGCCCGCTGGATCGAGGAGAGCAAGGAGGAGCTGGCATTTCTCGCCGACGCGGGACAGGCAGCGGCGCTCTGGGAAAAACGAGGTCGCCGACTCGAGGAAGTCTGGCACGGTGAGGCTCTACACGAGGCCCGGCGAATGCTGGGACGCTGCCGATCCCACCTCCCCGAACAGATCGGCCGTTTTCTCGAGACGGGATTCAAGAAGGAGCGACGTCGCCACCGGCGCAAACGAATTCTGGTCTCGGCAGTGGTAGCTGGTCTTGCGGCGGTCGCCCTGGTGTCGGTATTGCAGGAACGCGAGACCCGCCGGCAGAAGAACCTCGCCGAGGAGCAACGCCAATGTGCCGAGGATCGCGGCGCAGAGGCGCAGAGACAGGGAGCGAGAGCAGCGCTCGGTCGAGGCGACCTCATCGAGGCGCGTGCTCAGCTGCGTGGCTCTCTGGAAACCCAGGATTCGCTGCTCGCTCGGGCACTCTGGTGGCGGCTCGCCCAGAGCACGTTGGTGTGGCGCAAAGAGCTCGGCTCAGCATCGTACGACGTTGCGTTCTCGCCGGACGGAGACAGTGTCGCTGTCGCGTCCGGCGACGGGCTTGTCTACCTGCTCGAGGTCGAGACTCTCGCCGGCGAGGTTCTCCGGGGACTCGGCGATCAGCCTTTGTCGATTGCCTATTCGCCACGCGGACGCCTGCTTGCCACCGGGGGGCTCGGCGGTCGAATCGGAGTCTGGGATCTGATCTCCGGTATCCAGAAGACGCTTGCCAGCCACTCGACCAAGACCGAAAGAGTAGTCTTCAGCCCCGACGAGAAGCTCTTGGCGTCTGGAAGCCGCGAAGGACTGGTGCAGGTGTGGGATCTCGAATCCTCTTCTCCCCGCCAGGCTTTCGCTGGCCTGAAAGGACCGGTGCTCTCGCTGGCGTTCAGTGACGACGGCAGCCTACTCGCTGCTGGCGGTAGCTCGTCGATTCGTCTCGCCGAAACTCATTCGCTCCGAGAACGCTGGGAGCGGACCGCTACGGCCAATCTCGAAGTTGTTCACAGCATCGCCTTCAGCCCCGATGGCACGAGCCTCGCCTCGACCAGCCAGGATGGAGCCGTCCGGATCTGGAGCGTCGCCGACGGCTCCCTCGAGAAGACCATCAACGTTCCTTCGATCCTCAGACTGAGCTACGACTCTGGTGGAACCCTCCTGGCGACGGTGAAACGGCCGCAGGAGTTTCGACAAGTCGCGCTCGACACGAGCACGAGCACAAGCTCAGGTGCCAGCACCAGTATTGGTGCTGGTGCCGGTGCTGGCGCTGGCGCTGGTGCCGGTGCCGGTGCCGGTTGCAACCCTGGCGTCTTCGCCGTGGCGGCGGGCAAGGCGCAAGCCGTGCACGTCGGCGACACTACGGGCATCTGGGGTGCTGCCTTTCGCATCGACGGTCGCTACTTGGCGACCGTCGGCAACGACAACACGGTTCGGCTCTGGAGCACCATCGCTGGCGCCCCTCCCAAGAACGTTTCCGGTCACGAGAGCGAAGTCAACGCAGTCGTCTTCTCTCCCGATAGCCGATACCTGGCATCGGCCGGGGCTGACCACACCGTGAGAGTATGGGAGGTCGAGTCCGGAATCGAACAGCGGCGCCTTTCTGGTCACTCGGCCTGGGTAATGACCGTGGCCTTTTCGCCAGACGGGACCCGGCTCGCTTCTGGGAGCGAAGACAGGTCGATCAGGCTCTGGGACGCGAGAACAGGGACGGTGCTCGAGCTATTGACGGGACACTCGGCAGTCGTGTGCAGCACTGTCTTTAGCCCAGACGGACAGCGTCTCGCGTCGGCGTCGTACGATGGCAGTATTGTGCTATGGAATCCGTCCACCGGTAGGGAGACTGGGCGGCTGCGAGGACACTCGAGTGTGGTGCTCGGAGTCACCTTCAGTCCCGACGGTCGCTGGCTGGCGAGCAGTAGTGCCGACAAGACTATCCGGATCTGGAACGTGGCCAAGAGCTCCGAGGAGAAGACCTTGGTCGGTCACTCTGCCCCAGTGCGAACGGTTAGCTATCGACCAGACGGGCAGGTGCTCGCTTCCTTTGCTCTCGACGGGTCGATTCGACTATGGGACTTGCGGAACGGCCTGGGCGAGGTCTTGGCGAGCGCGAGCGGAACAGACGCGCACCACGCCCTGGCCTTTCATCCCGACGGCAGGCGGCTCGTTGCCCCGAGCGCCCACGGTGTTGCGCAGATTCTCGACGTCCAGAGTGGCCGTACCCTCGTGCTTCCCAGCATGTCTGGCGGTTCACGCTCGACGGCGTTCTCGTTCAGCGCCGATGGCAATTGGCTAGCGACCGGCGGCAGCGCAGTCCGCATCTGGAACACCAACTCCTGGACTCCCTATTGGCGAGCCGCAGCGCTACTCGTCGACCCGAGCAATAGAGGAACCGCCGCCGCCGCTCCTGCCAACGGCAGCGCCGCCACGGCGGTGCTGCTACACACGCATCGAGGCTGGTCGTGGCTCGACGGAATCGACTACAACAGCGCCCGCGGCAACAACAGAGCGAGCCAGAACAGCGACCAGAACGGTCAGCACGGGATCGCCAGTAGTTGGCGTCGAACAGTCGAAACTACTGGAATCATGTCCTCACAGGCACCTCGGTCCCGCCTCTCACCTGCAAACCATCGCCATGACGAGCCAGATCGCGAAGCTGGCAGCATCCTGTGCCTACATGCTGCCGGCGATCGCCTCCAAATATGGGACATGACCGAAGACGAGCTGCTCGTAGACAGAGCTCTTCCCGGTATTCGCCGGGCAATCGCCATCGAGCGCGGATGCCTGGTCATGGTCGAAGAGCGGGTCGTCTTCGTCGACATCACCGCCGGCGTGAAGACGCTGCACGAACGGGCATCGGCACTCTCGTGGGACGGAGACGAGGCGCTTGTTGCGAGCGAAGGGCAGGTGTGGATCCGTGACTCCAACGGAGCTATCACCGCTAGCGTACCTGCTCCGAACGGAATCTCGGCCGTGCTCCACCACGAAGGAACTCTCTACGCTGGATTCGAGGGCGGAGGCATCGAGCTACGCCGGCCAGGGGGGACGGTCGCTAGCGGCAAGGCAAGCGTCCTGTTCGAGTCAGTGCCTGCCAGCCCGGTTCTCACCATGCGACAGGGACCGACTGGGACTCTGATTGCCGGCTTCGAAAATGGATCCATCGGCTTGTGGAGTCCGAACAACGGCGCGTTGCTCGAAAAGACGAAACTCCACGGTCCTGTTGCTCACCTGCTTCTCAACGAGACGAAGCTGTTTGCCGCCACCGAGCTAGGCGACCACCTCGAATGGAATCTCAGTCCCTTCTACCAGGAATACTGCGTCCTCCTGCGCGAAGTCTGGGAGAACGTCCCGGTGGTCTGGGATCAAGGGTTACCAGTGCTGCGTCTGCCCCCTATCGAGCATCGTTGCGCCGTTGCCGTTGCCGGGCCGACGCCGGGCCGTCGACCAAGCCATTACCACCGTCGTCATCGTCATCGTCATCGACGCCATAGCGTATCGACCGGAGAGCGCGCTGGTCTGTTTTCGTGCACGAGGGTGCGCCGAAGGCGCTGGGGGTCTAGCTCCTAGTTTCATTCGACATTCCATCGCCGCAGAAGAGAACTAGGAACCAGGGACAAGCAACCCAAATGGACGGCCGAAATCTTTAATTAACTCGACCGGTTAGCCACCGTCGTCGCGTCAGTCGTCGTTGACTCCTCGGGACACACTCGGTTTGCAGAGAGCTCACGATCGATTAGGATGAGCGCCGGCATGGAGACGAACTCTACGGCAGCTCCGCTCGGAGCTCGAGAAGCGAGAAAGCGACACAGCAATATGAACGACAGTCCCTTCCAACCGAACGACAAGTCATCCGTTGTCTCGGTTCCCGACGAGAGTGGGCGGGCCTGCATGGTCGACGTCCACGAAAAGCCTACGACATGGCGGCGGGCAGTGGCATCGGCGCGCGTACGGATCAAGCCAGAGGTCATCAACCGAATCGTCGAGCAGAGAATCGCTAAAGGTAATGTTCTTGCGGTCGCCCGAGTCGCGGGCATCATGGCGGCAAAAGAAACCGCCAGACTGCTCCCACTCTGTCACCCACTCCCGATCGACTCCGTCGAGGTGGATCTCGCGGTGAGCCAGGACAGCATCTCCGTGCTCGCCACGGTTGGCGCCACTGCCAAGACCGGCGTCGAAATGGAGGCGCTCACGGCCGCCTCGGTGGCAGCGCTGACAATCTACGACATGTGCAAGGCGCTCGATCGTCGTATCACCATCGAATGCGTCGAGCTCGTCGAGAAAGAAGGGGGAAGGAGCGGTCACTTCGTTCGTGGAAGAGAAGACGACAACGGAGCGCAAAGATGAAGGGGAGCGTCGTAGCGATTTGCACCAGCGCGAAGAAAGGAACGGGAAAACAGCCAGTGCCGAGCGCGCGTCTCGTGCGCGGAGTGGGGCTGGATGACGATGCCCACGGCGGCTCCTGGCACCGGCAGGTGAGCCTTCTTGCCGAGGAACAAGTCGACATCATGCGCCAGCGCGGAGGACTCGAGCTTCCGCCCGGTTCGTTCGGCGAGAACATCCTCGTACGCGGCTTTGCGCTCGACGCGCTGCGCGTGGGACAACGATTTCGCGTCGGGGACGGAGTGTTGCTGGTGACCCAACTGGGTAAGGAATGCCATAGCCGCTGTCCAATCTTCGAAAAGGTCGGAGACTGCATAATGCCGCGCGCCGGCGTCTTCGCCCGCGTGGCTCGCGGCGGCACTCTTCAGCCGGGCGACACCGTGGCCACTGATCCCGATTTGGAGGTATTCCGTTACGCCGTGCTGACTGCGAGCGATCGGGGAGCTGCCGGCGAGAGAGAAGATGCGTCCGGCCGGCTGGTAGCCGAGCTCATCGGCAGGACCATGCCGGGAAAGGAAGTGGCCCGCCGCCTGCTCTCCGACGAACAGGCATCGATCGAGGCCGAGCTCCGGCGACTGGCCGACGAAGAAGTGTGCGACCTCATCGTCACCACCGGCGGAACCGGGCTCTCGCCCCGCGACGTCACGCCCGAGGCCACGGCCGCCGTCATCGACCGGACCGTACCAGGAATGGCAGAGGCAGCGCGCGCTGCCGGCCTGCGCAGCACGCCCAACGCGATGCTATCGCGAGCGGTGTGCGGTCTGCGCGGCTCGACGCTGATCGTCAACCTCTCCGGCAGCCCGCGCGCAGCACGCGAACAACTCGAAATCCTGCTGCCCGTCCTGCCACACGCGGTAGCAGTGGCGCGTGGCATTCCCCAGGACTGCGGGCGATAGTGGGTCGTACAGGGTGTGATGCGGTATGGTTGTATTGTCGCGCTGTCGTTACCCAATGGCCTTTCGAGAGCCGGCCCATCTCATAGATCCTGATACGTGAACCTGATCGCCCGACGTGATCGGGGCACGTCGACGGCTTCTTCGGCAATG
>JAZDLZ010000843.1:0-8851 GCA_043801535.1 Pseudomonadota bacterium | reverse complement strand
CCGATCAAAAGCAGCTCGAGAGCCTCACCGACTTGGATGGCTGTCGGTCGCTTGGCCGAGTCCTTTTCCAGACAGCGAGCAACCAGGTCGATCAGCTCGGCTGGGATGTCCTGGGCCGGTGCCAGCACTGGCACAGGCTCGGGATCGATCGCCGCTGCTCCCAGGAACGCCTTCCTCGTTCCTTGGTATGGTCGCCGGCCAGCGAGCAGCTCGTGCAGAATCATTCCGAGCGCCCAGGTATCCGTTGCCTCGCTGCAAGTCTCTCCACGCCACTGCTCCGGTACCATGTATGCCGGCGTCCCTTGAACCGTGCTTGCTGGCGCCGCCTGACAGTCCGCCAGATGGTTTGCCGTGCTGGTGGCTGACTCGCGTTCCACCGCACCCCTTGTCGCATCCGTAGACTCCGTTGCCACCTTCGCCAACCCGAGATCGACGAGCCGCAGCCGGCCGTCCTTGGCCAGGATTACGTTTTCCGGCTTGAGATCGCAGTGCAGCACCTGGTGGCGATGCGCCTCGGCCAGCGCCTGGGCAATGGCGCACACTATGCGCAGCGACTCGCGGATTCCCGGCCGCTCCTCGTCCATGCGCTGCCGCAGGTTCTGTCCCTCGAGATACTCCAATGCCAAATACGGCCGACCCTGGTGCTTGCCGATCGAATACACCGTCACGATGTGCGGATGGGAAAGGCTCGCAGTGAGCTGTGCCTCGCGCATCAAACGCGCCACTGCCTCTTCGGAATCGAGGAAGCGTGGATGGATGACTTTCAGCGCGACTCGGCGATTCAGTAGGGTGTCGCGCGCCAGGTACACCTCGCCCATTCCGCCTCGGCCGACCAGACGCACGACGCGGAACTGGTCCACCATGGTCTCGGGCAAGATGAAAAGCGTCTTGCCGTCGCGACTAGCTTCTGCTTCTGCTGCTTTCCCGCAAGCTCTCGGTTGTCCGTCCGGTGTTGTCTCTGACTTCGCCATTCTTCGCTATCGTCCCGACCCCAATCGATTCTACCGGAGCATTGGCGCCCATTGGATGGTTGATCGCCATGTCTCCCCGAATCCCGCTCGGCATTCTGCGTGCATGCATGCCAACACAGATGCTCGAGCGTGGCTCGATGACTCTGCTCCGGGTTCACGGAGTCCCAGTCAAGGCTCACTGGACGCTGCTGCTAATTCTTCCCTATCTTGCAGTCGTATTCTCTCTCCAGCTCGACGAGCTTGCCGAGGTCGCCGGGATTCCCGGCGAAAGCTTGGCTCTGCCGGCCATTGTTTGGGGAACCATCCTTGCCATCGGACTGTTCGCCTCGGTGGCGATCCACGAGCTCGCCCACACCATGCTCACTCTCCGGTCAGGAGGAAGCGTCCATTCGATCACCCTGATGGTGCTTGGTGGCGTATCGCAAGTCGAGCGAATGCCCACAAAGCCGCGACTCGAGGCAGCAATCGCCGCCGTGGGTCCCTCTACCAGCCTGGCGCTCGCCGGCATTCTCATGCTTCTCTACCGGCTTAGCGGATGGTCGCCAGATGCCCAGCTAGGCTTCTTCTATCTTGGCTATCTGAACTTGGTCCTCGGTATCTTCAACTTCCTTCCCGCCTTTCCGATGGACGGAGGCCGAGTGCTCCGCGCGCTCCTGGTGCGGCGCTTCGGGGTCATTGGTGCTACCGAGGTTGCAGTTGTGGTGGGAAAGGCAATGGCTCTGCTGCTCGGCGTCCTGGGTGCGCTGTCGGCGAACTTGCTGCTGCTACTCGTCGCCGTGTTCATCTATTTCGGCGCCGACGCAGAGGTCAAGGCGGAGCGAGCACGCGAGAGCCTCGGGATGTTGCGCGTCCACGATCTGCTTCCCATATCCAAACCAGGAACCATCTCGATCGACGAGCCCGTGGCCGAAGTGTTGCCCCGCATGCGAGAAGTGGGCCGCCTCGAGCTCGTCGTGGTCGACAACGGGGAGCCAACCGGCGTGATCGACGCCGAGGATCTGGAAGGAATCGAGCTCGAGCGACGCTCGATTACCAAGGTACGCGAGCTCGGCGATCGCCTTACCAGGCGAGCGGTCATCGCTGCCCCGGACGAGCCAGCCACTGCCGCGATCGATCGAGCCAATAGTGCCCGAGCCCAATACTTGCTCATCGTCGACAAGTCCAAGCCACCAGGCGAAACACTGGTCGGATTGCTTGGACTATCCGAGAGCGAACGAGTCATTGCTCTTCGCCTCCTCGATCACCAACGCCACGGGTTCCGGCTGCCCGATCGAGACCCATCAAGCACAACCCCCTGAACGAGCACGAGCACGACTGTGACTGTTGACAAACGGAACGACCAACACCGGGCATGGCGTACGGCGGATGATCGTCTTCATCGTTGCGGCGTGCTCCGGCGAGAGGTCCCCATGCCAGGCAACCACGATCAGATCGACCTGGCAACGGATCGCGAAGGCGACGGTCTCTTCTCCTGGCTCTCCTTTTGCCAGGAGCATTCGCAGTCCCAGCTGCGGCGGCAGATGGCCGAGGAGACGAAGACGAGTGAGAAACTCGTCAGCCCAGGCTGGCCACTCGTGTTGTGGCTGATCGATGTACTGGGGGGCAGTCATGGTTCCTGGCTCGACCGTGCGCCGTGCTCTGCCAGGGATCGCCACGTGGAGAACGATCAGCGCCGCTCCTGCCCGGGACGCGAGGGCAACAGCCGGACCGATTGCCGCCGCCGTGGTCGGAGTGCCGTCGTGAGGGAGAAGGACCCGATCGATTTCCCACGAAACGAGCGCTCGCTCGGGACGGACTAGCAGCACCGGGCAAGTAGAGGTTCCAAGGACTCGCTCTGCCACCGGACCCAGTGCGTGACCGGTTTCGACGGTGCCAGTGTTCGTGCACATCACGATCTGTTGGCAGTTGCGGTCGCAGGCGACTCGGACAATGCCGGCTGCCGGTTCATCGACCACCTCGTCGATCACTGATCCGCGCACCTGTTCGGTCGTGAGTCCGAGCAGACGAAGCAGCTCGCGAGGGGGAAGCACCCGTCCGCCGACGTGAACGACGTGGAGCACCGCATCCAGGAGCTCGCTCATGGCCTTGGCCACGGGCAGGGCAGTCAAGGCACTCTCGGTACCGTCGAGAGGCACGACTACTGCAGGAGCGCCAGGCGACAACTCCATGGTCTCGGCGCGATCCGCCACGATTTCTCGGTCAAACCACTCCTCGCTCACGCAGGCTCCTCCCTTCTCCCTCGTTCTCCCTCGTTCTCGATCACTAGCCTATCTGTCGCCATGTGCTCCATTCGCCGGTCTCTTTCTCCTTGTCGGCCGCGTAGCTGATTCCCGACTCAGCGACGAGATCCTCGCCTCCCTCGAGCCTGATCGTTGCTGGCGTTCCACTCTCGACGAGCAGCTCGATTCTCGCCGGACTTGCGAGTAGCGCGACCCGCACTCGCCGTCCTCGCCAGCGCAGGACGAATCGCATTTCCTGCCAACCTCGGAAGAGCCCCGGATCGAACGCCAAGCACTCCTCGCCGGGATCCGCACCAGCAACGCCAAGGACAGCAGCTTGCCACAGACCGCCGAGCGCCGCGATGTGCACGCCTCCCGCGGCATTGCCCATGTTGTTGGCGAGATCGATGTCCGCGGTCTGTTTGAAATACCGTTCCGCCAACGCGGCATCGCCCAGTCTCGCGGCAACCAGGGCATGGATCGGCGGGCTCAACGAGCTGCCGTGGCCGGTTCGCCGGTCGTAGTAGCGAAAATTCGCCTCTCGCACTGCCGGAGAAAACCGATTCCAGAGGAGAGCGAGGAGCATCACGACATCTGGCTGCTTGACCACCTGCGAACGCTGGATCCTCTCTCGTCCGAGAAGAACGTCGAGAGGTACCGTCCGATCGGCGAACGCCGAAACGTCGATATCCTCGAGCTCGAAGTAGCCGCTGAACTGCTCGAATAGCCCGGTTTGCGCGTCGAACCCCGTGTGCATGGTCTCGACGATGCGCTGCCAGTCGGACAGCTCTTCGGGGGCGAGTTGGAGACGCTCGCGCAGGTCGCGCCAGCTCTCTGGCCATCTGCCGCTGTACACCTGCACCGCCTCGAGCGCGCGCTCGAGATTCCACTGCGCCATGACGTTGGTGTAGGCATCGTCGTCCACGGTCTCGTGGTACTCGTCCGGTCCCATCACCTTTCTGATGTGATAGCGACCATCGTGCTCCATTCGTCCTCGGCTCGCCCAGAACCGCGCCGTCTCGATTATCATTTCGGCGCCCGCCTTCTCGAAAAATCCGTCGTCGGCTGTCACCTGCCAGTACTGCCATGCCGCATAGGCAACGTCGGCGCTGATGTGGTGTTCCTCTTGCCCAGAGAGAATCGGGATGATTTCGCCGTCCGGCGCCAACACAAAGGGTGGAGTGGTCTCTTCGCCGGTGTCCGCCGACTCCCACGGATAGAGGGCTCCGCGATAGCCAAGGCTCCGAGCCTTGTGTTTTGCTGCGGGCAGCGTGTGATAGCGATACATCACCAGCGACCGCGCTGCCGCGGGATTGGTCAAGACGTGGAAAGGCACCAGGTAGATCTCGGTATCCCAGAAGACATGGCCTTTGTACGCCTTGCCAGTGAGAGAGCGAGCTCCCACCGAGACCCTCTCATCGTCTGGATTGGTCGAGCTGATCAAGTGGTAGACAGCAAAGCGCAAGGCCGTCTGCGCCCAGGAATCGCCTTGCACCACCACGTCGGCAGCTCGCCAGTGCTCCTCCCATGCCCGACCGTGGGCAACGATCATTTCGTTCGCTGGTCGACGAGCCAGACGTTTCAGCATATTGCCGGCGGCGACGATCGGTGGCTCGGGCTCTCGGGAGGTATACACTCCGACCAGCCGATCGAGCCGGTAGCTCTTGCCGATCTCGACCTCGAGCTGCCAGCGCTCGGCATGAATGAGATGCCTGGGACCGCGATGACGCCGAAAGGTCGTGCTCTCCTCGCAGGAAAGCCTGTTCAGGGAACAGAATGCGACCACCGTGCCTCGTGTCCTGGTCTTGAAGGCAACGACCTCGCCACCGGTGCGGCGGGCCGTCACCATTGGCGGTGCTCCCTCGGCGAGAACAATCGGTACGAGCTTGCCGTCTTCCGGCGTCGTCCCAGTGGCTGCTCCGTCGAGCCAGGATTCGAAGAGGACCGTTCCACCGTAGTTCTCGGGAGAAAGCAGCAGCGAAAGCAGGAGCAAGTGGCGGTCGTCGAGCGAAGCAAGCCGAAGCGTTTGGATTCGCGTGATTCGACCGGTCGGATCCAGGTGCCGCCAGTCGCGCCAGAGCAGGCCTTGTCGCATGTCGAGCCGCCGGCGGTGCTCGAGAATGCTACCCTGCTCTAGCTTCAGCTCGTGACCTGCCGCCACGATTCGCAAGCGTAGCCAGTCAGGACAGACGACCAACTCTGGGACCGTGCCTTCGCTGGGAACGTCGAACAGACCGGCGACAAACGTGGCGGGCGCCGAAAACGACGACCCTTCCGCTACCGAGCCGCGCGTCCCAACGAGGCCGTTGGCCACCGAAAAGAGCGATTCAATCTCGTGTTCTCGCGCCGGGTGAAACCCCTCCTCGACCAGAACCCATTCCGGAGTGGCGGTCGGCTCCACTGGAAGCAGAACCGTGCTGCTGTTGCCATTCGTTCGCATTGGAATTCAGGCTGCGCAAGACGTCCTCTTCCCCATGCTCTTGTGTCTTTGCATTACTCGGGCCGGCCGCGCCGGCGCCGGTGCGGGATGCGGGGCGCGGGGGGCTCTTCGATCACGACGACCCACGGATCGCGCTGAGCACCGAGCCAAGCTCTGTCGTTACTCGAGTGACGTCTTCGTCGGTCATCGACGGGAACATCGGCAGGCTGAGCGCTCCCTCGTAATAGCGCTCTGCCCGGGGAAACTGACCTGGCTCAGTGCCGAGCAATCGCCGGTAGTAAGGGTGGAGGTGGCAAGGTACGTAGTGCACTTGCGAGTAGATGCCGCGGCGCCGCAGCTCATCGTAGACTGTCCGGCGCTGGTAGTGGTCGGGATCGAGCCAGACGACGAAGAGATGATAGGAATGAGAACGATCTTCGGGCGTGTGCTGCATCCGAATCCCAGGAATGCCTGCCAGTGCGCTACGATAGCCATTCGCTATCGCCTGGCGCCGGGCAACGAAACGATCGAGCTTGCGAAGCTGGCTCTCGCCGAGAGCACAGAGAATGTCGGGGAGCCTGGCATTGGTGCCAAGCAATTGCATTTCGTAGTACCATCCTCCATGGCCTTGGGCGATTTCGCCAGGGTCGTTGCTGATGCCGTGGTGCCGGAGTCGGCGAAGGCGGGCAGCAAGCTGGTCGTCGTCGCAAAGAATGGCGCCACCCTCGCCAGTAGTGATGTGCTTGACGGGGTGGAACGAGAGACAAGTGAGGTGTGCTGGTCCGGCGGCGGCGATTGGCTGGCCATGGTAGGTGGCTCCTAGCGCGTGGCATGCGTCGGCGATCACCACTAGACCTCGTCTGGCAGCCAGCGCGCAGATCTCGTCCATGTCGCAAGGAAGACCGGCGAAGTGGACTGGAATCAGAGCTTTGGTTCGGGGACCGATCGCTCGGTCCACACCGTCCGGGTCGAGGTTCCAGGTATCGGCGCGGATATCGGCGAAACGCGGAATGGCGCCGCAGTACCGGAGACAGTTGGCGCTCGCCGCAAAGGTAATCGGCGTGGTGATTCCCTCGTCTCCCGGTCCAATTCCGGCGGCAAGACAGGCGAGGTGAAGGGCAACGGTGCCGTTGGAAACCACGACCGCGTGTCGTGCTCCACAGGCTCTGGCAAGCGACTGCTCGAGCTCGCCGACTCTGGGTCCCTGGGTGAGCCAGTCGCTGCGCAGGGCAGCGACCACGGCCTCGACGTCGTCGTCCTCGATCAACTGCCTGCCGTATGGCAGAGGAGGCTTGGTCACAGACCGAGCTCCGCTTTCCACTCCGCAACCTCCGGCAGGGAGAGTCCTGCGATGAGCTTGCGGATTTCGGGTATTGCCAGCCACTGATCGTTGCTATCGGACGAGTACCTGAATCCCTCGGGGCAGTGTGCGCCGACGTGCTCGCGATCTGGTGCCTGCCATTCCACCGGCGGTAGGATGACGAAACGATCGCCGAGATCGATGGTCTTGCGAGCCTCGTCTTCGGTTATCAGCACCTCGTGGAGCTTCTCGCCAGGGCGGATTCCGACGACCTCGTGGTCCGCGTCGGGGGCGATTGCGCGGGCGACGTCGGTGATCTTCGTCGATGGCAGCTTGGGTACGTACATCTCTCCGCCGCTCATCCGTACCAGGCTGGCGAGCACGAACCGGGCGGCGCCCTCGAGAGTAATCCAGAACCGGGTCATCCGGACGTCGGTGATGGGGAGCTTTCCGCTCCGGCGGAGGCGCAGAAAATAGGGAATGACGCTGCCGCGGCTTCCGATCACGTTGCCGTAGCGCACCACCGCGAATCGGCTGGCCCGCGGTCCGACGTAGGCATTGCCAGCAACGAAGAGCTTGTCCGAACAGAGCTTGGTCGCCCCGTAGAGATTGACCGGGTTGGCTGCCTTGTCGGTAGAGAGGGCAATGACTCTCGCTATCTTTCGGTCGATGGCAGCGTCGATGATGTTCTGGGCGCCAATGACGTTGGTCTTGACTGCCTCGAAGGGATTGTACTCGGCAGCGGGCACTTGCTTCAGGGCAGCAGTGTGGACTACGAGCTCGATGCCCTCGAAAGCGCGGCCGAGGCGTTCCTTGTCGCGAACATCGCCAAGAAAGAAGCGGACGCGTTCGTCGTCCCCGATGCCGGGGGTATGGGCGAGCTCATACTGTTTGAGCTCGTCCCTGCTGTAGACGACTACCTTGCGAACCTTGCTTTCGGCAAGAAGGAGGCGGCACAGCGTTCGCCCTAGCGAGCCAGTGCCCCCAGTGATGAGGACCGCCTTGCTTTCGAAGTAGCGCACTGGGGGAGAGTACCACTTTCGACCATGGCGAGCCATTGGGGCTCAGCTGTCCAGCTGTCCCCAAAAACGGCGGCAAGGTTTTTCGGTACGTGTTTAGAGCTTCACTACTGGGCCCGTGACATCGGTCTCCGGATACGTCGCCTCATCGCGCAGTCGCGCAGCGGCCTCACGAAGGATCGGAGCTGTGTCGGCCGAGAACAACACATGCCGTGGCACCTCTGCAGCGAGCGGCCGGCCGCTCATGGGAGTCCTCCTTGTCGGATACGCTCCATGATCGACATGACTTGAGGCACGTGAAAGCAATCCGACCGCCGGATCTGAATCCGTATGGTTGCTCTGTTCTCAGTTGCAGCAGCCCCTCTCAACGACTTCCAGTAGCCGCAGTGCCGAAGTAGTAGGGAGTCTTCCGTTGCGCTCACCCACGAGCGCTGCGTCCTCCGGAACCACAACGACGACGAGGCGGGGTGACCGAACCGTCCCTTCCGGTGAGCGCGCCAGAAGGGTCAAATCGACGCCGTCTCCGTCAAAGGTGCGATTCGCCTCTTGTACGAAGAAGCCGGCGGCATGAGCTACCGCACGAACATAGGCGTGACTGAATTCAGCCTTTAGGTCGTTGAGTGTCATGCCGTTGTCTCCAGCATCGCCTCGACTGGTTGGATTTCGACTTCGCCCGAGAGCAACCGTGGTAGGAATGCAAGCTCCGACTCCTCGAAGGGTGTGGGAAGGCACCTGGAGCGACTGTGCCGGCGCGGCATCGCCCGGCGAAGAAACCTGCAATGGGTTTCGATGACGACTGCGATGGCAGCATCGACGAGGGGTGCGGCTGTTCAGGGGCGGGCACCAAGCAGCGGTGTGGCTTGGACGAAGGCGAGTGTCAGGCCGGTGCTCAGACCTGCGACCGGGACAGTCTGGTGTGGAGT
>JAZDLZ010000803.1:0-2219 GCA_043801535.1 Pseudomonadota bacterium | reverse complement strand
CTCGGTCTTGGTCTTGGTCTTGGCTTTGGCTGCGGCTTCGCTCTCGGAGTCGTTTTCGTTCTTGCCGTGGCCTCCGCATGCGCCCGCCACAAGGAGGCAAGCCAACGCAGCGCCAGCCAGGATCTGGAGTCCAGCAGCGCCGCCGCCCCGTGGGGCGGACAGTTCATGAGGAAACCTCGTCGAGGGACTCATGCCTGGCCGCACCACCTGGCAGTGGTTGTTAGCCATGCGGCGATCGGTCAAGGATTCCTTGCCGTTGTCGTCGAGGTGCGCAAGTCGCTGGGGCTCTTGAGGAGTCGATTGACCGAGTATTCGGAGAGGGTGAACACTTCGTTGCGACCGGTTGCGGTGACGAAATAGCTCTTGTCTTGCAGCGCTCCGATGGTCAGCAATAGCGAAGTCCCGTCTTTCCTCACAGCTTTCACCGTGGCGGTCGGCTTGGCCAGTCCCGCTTTGGCCGGCTCGGGTGATTCCACTACCGACAGCGCGCGCAGGTTCTGCATCGTGAGAGCGAGCGACTGCACTTTGGTGGAGTCCAGATCGCCGGCAAGGTCAGCCGGCTCGATCGCCTTCCAGGTCGTTTCGTTGCTCCGTTCGAGCACGATCTTCTCGCTTCCCCTGGCGATCTCGAGGCGGGCGATTTCCTTGCTCGGGATTTTGGCCAGCGTCTTGTCGCGCCACTGGAGCGGTGGCTTGAGGAGGGCCTCGGCGGTGGCTTTCTTGATCTTCCAGATCTTGGGCGAATCCGATCGCTTGACGAAAACGTCCTCTCCCTCTTCATTGCCGACGAGCACTTCCTTGCGAGCTCCGTCGGAAAGAACCGCAGCGGCGGTGGCCCGTGGTTTGTCCAGGCCCACTGCCTCGGCAGCGACTCCGTCGGCGAATTCGGCCGCGTCGAGCCGAGAGAGCGCGGTGAGCACCGAGCTCGGCACGGTCTCGTCGAACGGACCGCCAATGGCATCGCCGCCTTCGCTGATCACCCATTTGTCGGGTCCAGCCGGGGCAGGAGTATTCACGCCAGCGTCGGCGCCCGTGGCCGGACGTTCGCGCGAGGCGACGACTCGCGGATGGCCGACGACCGCCACTTCGATGCGATCGACGTTCTCTTTATCGAGCTTGACGATCTCTCGGTCACGCCAGAGCTTGGTTTCACGGGCCAACGTCCAGCGGGAAAAGCCTTGGAGCTGCCACACCTTCGCGTCGTCGCCGAAACGTACGCTCTTGCCGGTGGTATTCACCAGGATCGTCGCGACGGTCGTGCCGGCCTTCTTGGGAACTATCCGCAAGGCCTGCTCGTCCTTGATTTGCAGGCGTTCGTGGGAAGACGGCGACTCCGATAGCACGTCACCCAGCTTGGCCTCACCGAGAGTCTTGAGGGCGGCCTCGACGTTGCGCTGATCGGCACGGTCAGCCGTTGGCTGCACCAATCGCCACTCGTTGCCCTCCTTCTTCAGAACGACGGCTGGTTTGTCCTGCTCGCCGATCTCGAGCTCGTCGATTTCGCTGATGGACTTGCCAATGCCGAGCAGAGGGACGGCGCCGGCAGTACGGATATGCGGATCCGACCTGGTGAGCTTCCAGGCAACTGCGGCAGAAACAACGACCAGCATGCCCAGGGAAATCAGGGTTCTCTTCTGCATGGCTTCTCCAGGAAGCAGGGCTTGTTTGCTTCACCCTACAGACTGATGTTGCGACGGCGACGCTCGCGAAGCCGCCAGGAGGCGATACCGTAGAGCATGAGGATGAGCGGAACGCCAATGCTGTTACCATACTTGAGCAGCAAGCGGTCGCGCTTCTCGAGCCCTTTGAGCGGTCGATTGACCATCTTGCTGCGGATCGAGACCAGGTCGGAATCCTGGGCAAGCCAGTCGACCATGTCGTGAAATGCTCGGAATCCGTTCATGAACTGGCTTCCTCCGAGCGCTCGGAGGGAGGTCATCAGCGAATCGGCAACGAATTCGGCGCTGCCAAGCACGACCACTCGAGTTCCGGCGGGGCTTTCCTTGACTGGCTCGCCAGGGGTCGGAATGCTCATGGCGGTGCTGTCGTTCCCGGAGTCCTGCTTTTCGGTCTCGACGGTGGTTACCCCAGCCGGTATCGGGTTGTCGGCGAAATGAGAGCGAAACTTGCCGGCGACGGCATAGCCGAGAGCGTAGGGACCAAGCGAGCTGCCTTCCTTGGGCGCTTCGATCTTCATCCCTCTGGTGATGATTTGCAGG
>JAZDLZ010000795.1:0-2308 GCA_043801535.1 Pseudomonadota bacterium | reverse complement strand
GCTTGGAAACGAGCGCGAGTATCTTGCCGGACCGAGTCTCGACGACCGCGATTGCGCCTGCCGGATGGTTGCGCAACGCTTTCTCCGCTGCTCCCTGCAAGGCAGCGTCGATCGTGAGAACTATGTTGTGGCCAGGAACTGGCGGCACCAGCCTTGGGCCGGTGAGCAGACCAGCAGTCTCTTGTTCCCCGAGCCGTCGCCCACGTGCATCGACGACGTAGCGTTCGACTCCGTTCTTCCCCCGGAGATAGTTCTCCCATTGCTTTTCGATTCCATAGCGCCCGACGTAGTCACCTGGCTCGTATCCTTCGCTGCGGCGGTCCTCGAGCTCGTCCTCGTTGATCTGGTTCATGAACCCGAGAAGATGAGCGGCAAGCCTTCCTCGAGGATAGAAGCGATGAGGAACGTCCTCTACTTCGATTCCGGGGACACTGCTGCGCGATTGCTCGATCAGCGCCAGGAAGTCGCGATCGATGTCCTCGAGAACCAAGACAGCCCCGAATCGATTGCGGCTCTTCACCTTCTCCACTCTGGCAAAAAGCGCTTCGCCGTCTGTGGCGTTCAGGCCGAGCAAGCGAACAAGGCTCTCGTGGCTGTCCCTGACGTAGTACCGCGGCGTGGCATATACATTGAACGATGGCCGGTTGTCCGCGAGCACCACCCCGCGTCGATCGAGGATCCGCCCTCTCATCGACGGAATCCAACGTTCCTTGACAAAATTGCTCGTCGTCCGTTCGTAGTAACGCTCGCCACGCATGATCTGGAGCTGCCAGAGTCGACCCACCAGAATCGAAAACATGACTCCCAACACTCCCAGCAGCCAGCCGAAACGCCTGCTGAGCTCGGGCATACCTGGCGAAGGCAAGTGGCGGTCGAGAATCAGGCGCATCAGCCCAGGTACCCTTCGCGGATAGCCTCGCGCTCTCTCTGGGTCCGGGCAAAGACAGAATCCAGCGACCGGCACAGGCGGAAGACCAGCGGCGACAGGAGAGCCGTGGTCACGGCCGATCCGATTGCGGCCCACGACCAGCCCACCAGATTTCCGAACGGAAGCCCGAAGCAGACCCGGATCAGCAGCACGAGACCGAGAGCAACCAGCGACGAGACGAAACCAAGCACGGCGACGAATAGACGGCCACGCAAGAGCAATCTACTGGAGATTCCTCGGCCGGCGATACAGATGACCACGCACACGAACGCCATCAGTCCCCGCGGCGAAGACGAGAGCAAGTCGCCGAGATAGCCGATGATCGCCGCACCGAACGTCGCTATCGGTAGGCGCTCGCGCGCACCAGCGCCGAGATACAAGGCGTAGATTACCGGCACCAACGGTGCCATCGAATAGGGATGCGGCACCACCAACCACAGGGCGCCGAAGAAGACCATCAGCAGATACGCCAGAACAATCTGCACCGCCAGCCGCATGCTTTGACTCAACGATAGGGTGCCACCTCGAAAGCCGGCTTGGGAGTTTTCTTGGTGTCCGCCAACGGATCGGGCGGAGGCGGAGGGGCCATTATTACCAATACACTCGAAAGGTTGGAGAAGTCGACCGCTGGCTCGACGGCTACCTCCTGATACAACCCATACGCTGCCTTGCTGACAGTGGCAATCTTCCCGACGGGAGTGTCTCTCGGGAAGGATCCACCCAGGCCGGAAGCAACCACGAGATCACCCTCCTTCACCTCCGCGTCGCGCAGCAAATAGTCAATACGACAAGAATAGCTGTTGTCACTCCCGGTTCCCTTGAGCACGCCGCGGGCGCCAGTTCGCGGCACGACCACGTCGATCGACGACTCCGGATCGACGGCCAAGAGAATGTCGGCATAGCTGCCAAACACCCGTCTGATCTTACCGACCGCGCCGTCCGCCGAGATTACCGGCATCCCTACTTTGACCTCACCATCCCCGCGGTCGAGAGTGGCGCGGGTTACCCGGAGGTATGGTCCCATGCCCACCGCCACGATTCGTCCGCCAATCGTCTCCGCCGGCGTCTGCGCCCGCAGATCGACCAGTCTGGCCAGACTCTGCGCCTCGGCGGCGGCAATGGATTCCGTTGCCAACTTGCGGCGCAACCGGTCGTTTAGCTGGCGCAGCTCTTCGTTCTCTGCTTCGACGGAGACGAGCCAGACGTAGCGGCTCCAGAGGTCGCCGATTCCGGCGATTACCCAATAGGATGCCCGCTGGAGCGGTGCCGACACCGCCAGCACCACCCGATCGACCGAGCTCAACCTGCCCGGATTCTTGAGATTGGAGCCAAGGAAAAGCGCTGGCACCGCAAGGATGATGCCGGTCAACACGTAGTCGA
>JAZDLZ010000757.1:0-2444 GCA_043801535.1 Pseudomonadota bacterium | reverse complement strand
GTCGGTGATATCACTCTGGATTGGCGAGGACGTGTACTGTCTGGCCAACGGACCAAGGCAAGAGGGATGAAATCTCGACGAGGACAACCGGACGACTCCTGCGTAGCCCCCAGTCCGCGTTTGGCGAAGGTCGGCCAATCGGCGACGAGTGAGCCTTCCCTCCAGGCAGACAGCCTGGGTTCGTGGCGGCGCTGGCTGAAAGCGCATCATGCCTCCGAACGGATCGTCTGGCTGGTATTCGCCAAAGGGGCGGCTGGCAAGGGTTGTCTCTCGTACGACGACGCTCTCGACGAAGCCCTGTGCTGGGGCTGGATCGACAGCATCGTTCGGCGTATCGATGACCTCTCCTACGCGAGGAAGTTCACTCCGAGGACGAATCCGGCAAAGTGGTCGTCGGCAAACATCGACCGGATGAGGCGTCTTCTGGCAGAAGGACGAGTCCAGCATGCCGGCCGGGCAGTGGTATCCGAACAGGTGATGCAGCAGATGCTATGCGTGGCTGCTACGAGGAGAGCTCCTGCCATGACATCGCTCGCAATGCCCGCAATGTCGCTGGAGCTCAGGCGGGCGCTCGACGACAACCCGCAGGCGAAGACGTTCTTCGAATCGTTCGCGCCTTCCTACCGGCGGAACTACCTGCGCTGGGTGGCCGAGGCAAAGCGACCCGAAACCCGCGAACGCCGGGCCAACGAAGCTGTCCGCCTCCTGGCCAAGGGCGAGAAGAGCTTCTTGAAGTAGGTCGCCTCGGTCGGTCGATTTGCCGCCGGCCGATAATTCGCGCTAGAAGGAGCAGAGCAGAGCATCACCAGACCGGCACCGGACCAGCACCGGAGAGAACATGAAGACCAAGGGCGGCATCGAAGTACCAGCAGACCTGGCATCGGCGCTAGAGACTTCGCCGGAGCGGCTGGCGGCCAAGCTTGCCCGGGAGGGCGCATGACGCTGCTCCGGACGAAGCTCATGCGCGAGCTCCGCGCTCTCGGCTTGCCGCGGAGCCCGAGCAGCGACACCAACCTCGCCCCCATCACCGAGGCGGACCTCCAGCCGCTGCCCGAGGCCGCGCGGCGATACTTGCGATTCATGCGCGTGCTCGGCCGGCAACGCGACTGGTCATTCCGACTCAGGCTGAATGGGCGCTTCCGGCGTTCGCGCGACGAGGCCTGGATGAAATGCGAGGCCTGGCAATACAACTCCCGCATCGCCCTGGCTCGCGTCTTCTACATCCAGCTCCGGTTCTTCGGAATCGTGCCAGTCCTTGGCCGGGATACCTACGTGGATGGCCGCGGCCGGATGCTCATTCGCCTGCTCGACCTCATCACCGTCGGTGACGGAACAGGCGAGGCCTACGACGTCGGCGAGCTAGTGACCTATCTCAACGACGGCATCATGATCGCCCCTACCATGCTGCTCGTTCCCGTCGTACGCTGGTACGAGGTCGATGCCAGCTCCTTTGACGTCGAGCTCACCGACCATGGTCGGACCGTCAAGGCACGGGTGTTCATCGAAGAGCGCGGAGCGCCGACCAACTTCGAGACAACTGACCGTTTCTACGCCGATCCGAAGGACGCGACCAAGGTCACCCGCTGCCGGTGGACTACACCCATCGCGGGATGGCAGGACGTTGGCGATCGCCGGCTGCCGACGCGTGGCCAGGCAGTCTGGCATCCGCCCGACGGAGAGCTCGCGTACGCCGACCTCGCCTTCGACCCCGCCACCTTGGCCTTCAACGTCGAGCCAGGGGAGTGAGCGAGAAGCGATGGCGTCCAGCGCCATGGCGACCGCTGGCCAGTGCGCATCGTCTCTCCCGTCGGCATCTTCGACTGCGTCGGCGCCCGCGACGAGAGCGTAGAAGCACAACTCCGCGTCTTGCTACCGCCAGAAGCCGCCTCGCGAATCCACGCCCTCGTCACTACCCCGCATCCCAGAGATGGTGAGTGCCTGGTTCATCGGGACGGGTTCTGTTTGCAGGGGTAGTCTTGAGGCTACAGTGCACGATGTCGAGGCTGGCGAGTTCTATGCATACGCCTCTCCGCTTCGCGCCCGGCCGCGAGCCCGTCACCGAGCGCCACCTGAGGCAGGTCCTGCGCAGCCCGGTCTGGGCCGAGCAGCGGGCGGTGTGGCGGCACTGAGCAACAGCAGCTGCCGCCATCGCACGGCCGGTGCATGGGCTTGCGTCGGTCATGTGGGGGCCTTGTTCGACCACAAGGGTGGTGATAGCCTCGACGTACGTTGAGTAAGTGCCCACCCAACAACGCATAAAGCCGGCGCTTTTCCGAAGGACGGACGATGCCAGAACCCTGGGTTTCCGTGGACGAAGTCGCGCGCCACCTCGGCGTGGCGAAGGACTCGGTCTACCGCTGGATCGAGACCAAGGGCCTGCCCGCTCACCGGATTGGCCGGCTCTGGGAGCTCAAGCTCTCGGAGATCGATGAGTGGATGCGTGC
>JAZDLZ010000749.1:0-10913 GCA_043801535.1 Pseudomonadota bacterium | reverse complement strand
GGCGGGATGGGCGAAGTCTATCTCGCGCGTGATGTCAAGCTGGGGCGCAAGGTGGCTCTCAAGCTGATTCGTCCCCGCAGCTTGGGGGGCGGAGATGCGGTCGGTCGGTTCATGCGCGAGGCCAAGCTCACTGCCAGTTTTAGCCATCCGCATATCGTAACGGTGTATCGGGTCGGAGAGCACGATGGTCGGCCATATCTGGCACTGGAGTTTCTGGAAGGTCAGAATCTACGCCAACGACTCTTGGAGGAGCGGCCGGGTGCGAAGGAAGCGACGCGCATAGGCCTGGCAATCGCCCAAGCGCTAGCTGAAGCCCACCGGCACAAGGTGCTGCACAGGGACTTGAAGCCGGAGAACGTGCTCTTGGCGAAGGATGGGGGGGTGCGGGTACTGGATTTCGGGTTGGCCAAGGCCGTCGGTGGGAAGTTTGGAATGACGAGTCTGGACGGCGCGGATGGTACAGACCGCGGTGATCGCGCTGATAGTGAGCACCACGGGGCGGGCGGTCTGTGTGGCGTGGCTCGAACGGCAGACGCAACTGAAAGTGGAATCGAGGTGGCGCTGGGGCAGCCGGCGAGGACTGGAGCCTCGGAGCCCAGCCAAACTATGGCAGCGGCTTCTGCAGATGCACCCCGCGAAGCAGCTATCGTGGCAGGCATCGCAACCGAAATTGATGACGCCGACCCGGGAGATACCGAGAGTCTGCTCTGTGGCACGGTCCCCTATATGGCGCCCGAGTGTTGGCTTGGCAATGAGATAGGCGAAGCTGCCGATGTATGGGCGCTCGGCTTGATTCTCGCCGAGTTGGTTACCGGCAAGCATCCCTACCAAGGACTTGTCGGTACGGCGCTCAAACAGCGGGTTGTCGACGCGGAGCCTGTGCCTCTCGCTCCTCCGGTAGCCGGCACAGAACCAGAGTTGATAGAATTGGTGGACCATTGTCTCGCCAAGGATCCGGGCAAGCGACCTCCGGCCATAGCAGTGGTGCGACGTCTGGAGGACGCGCTTGCCCAGGGTGGGCGGCAGAGGCTGCGAATCGAGGAAAGCCCGTTCCGCGGGCTGTTTACGTTCGGCGAGCGCAACGCCGATCTATTTTTTGGCCGAGACGCCGAGGTGGCAGCGTTTCTCGAGCGGCTGCGCGAGCAGCCTGTGTTGGCGGTTGTTGGACCGTCCGGATCAGGGAAGAGCTCGTTCGTGCAGGCGGGCGTAGTGCCACGTTTGCGAGAGCAGGGATCGTGGGTAGTGCTGACAGTGCGACCAGGCAGCGATCCGTTTGCATCGCTGGCAGCGCGTCTTGAAGGGGGAGAGAGTAGCGGGCAAGTTAGCTCGGTCGATTCCAGCGATGCGGCGTCGAATCTACGCCATCAGTTCGTCGACTTGGTGATGCAGCAGGACATGACACTGGCAGATGCCCTGCAGCGTCTCGACGGCGGAGTGGCAACGCGGCTCCGTGATTCGCCGCAGCAGCTCAACGTGATGCTCGGAGAGTTGGCCGAGCGAACGCACAGCAGAGTGCTGCTGATGGTAGACCAGATCGAAGAGGCCTACACCCTGGTGGCCGACGAGCAGGTCAGGTCGCGGTTTTTGCAGGCGGTGTGCAGTGCCGCCGACGATCCGCGTAGCCCCGTGCGTGTGGTATTCACCGTGCGCGACGATTTTCTCGGACGGCTGGCCGAGAGCGGCGAGCTCGAGGCTGCGCTGCGCCAGGTGACGGTACTGCGAAGGCCGGGACCCGAAGCACTGCGGGACATCCTTTGCAAGCCGATCGAGACCCTGGGGTACCGGTACGAAGACAACGATCTCGTCGAAGAGATGATCCAGTCAGTACGGGAAGAGCCTGCCTGCCTGCCGCTCCTGCAGTTCGCCGGCCAGATGCTGTGGGAGCGTCGCGACCAGGACAAACGGCTGATTCGTCGACAGGCCTACGAGTCGATGGGGCGGATTTCTGGAGTCCTCGCCGAGCATGCCGACGGAGTGCTCGCGAGCTTGCCACCGGCGCAACTCAGAGACGCGCGCGATCTACTGCTCCGCCTGGTAACGCCAGAGGGTACCCGCCGAGTGGTGGCAGCGGCGACGGTGTTGGACGGGCTGGGGGCCGGCGCGGCGGACGTGCTCAGCCGGCTCGTACAGGCTCGGCTGGTGACGACAAGGCGTGGAAGCAAGCACGGCGAGGGCGAGACAGTGCTGGAGCTCGTACACGAGTCGCTCGTACGAAACTGGGCGCGGCTTGCTCGCTGGCTAGAGGAGAGTCGGGAGGATGTCGCGTTTGTTGCCGAGGTAGGCCAGGCGGCAGAGCTGTGGGAGAAGCGCGGGCGGCGGGACGAAGAAGTATGGCAGGGCGATGCTCTTGTCGAAGCTCGACGGCGGCTAGCACGTCTCACGACAACGGTGCCAGAGCAAGTCGCGCAGTTCTTGCAGACTGGGCTTGGCAAGGAAAAACGACGGCGGCAGCGCAAGCGTCTGCTTGCAGTAGCGACGATGTCGTTTCTTGTGGTGGTGGCGGCAGTGGCAGTCCTGCAGGAACGTCGGGCTCAGAAGCAGCGCGTGCGTGCCGAAGCGGAGCGAGAGCGGGCTGGGCAGCGCGAAGCTGAAGCCCTGCGCGAAGGTGCACGTGCCGCGTTCGGTCGCGGCGACTATCTCGAGGCACGTGCCAAGCTGCGTGGTTCGCTGGAGACCAGTGATTCAACGATGGGGCGGGTGCTGTGGGGTCAGCTTCGGCAGGAGCCGTTGGTATGGAGCAAGAAGCTGGGTGGATCTGTGAACGACGTGGCCTTCGCAGGAGATGGCAGGCAGGTGGCGGGAGCGTGTGCTGATGGCAAGGTCTACTTGGTGGATACCGAAACCACTGCACAGCGGGTGCTGCGCGGTCGCGGAGACGTCGGCTTGACTGCGGTCGCCGTGTCGCAGGATGGCAGGCATCTGGCAGGAGGAAACGAAGCAGGCGCAATACTGCTTTGGGATCTGGCCAACGGCAGTGCTATTGAGCTAACTGGTCACACTGCCAAGGTCAGTGGGCTTTCATTCGATGCTTCTGGCAAGCTCGTCGCCTCGGCCAGTAATGACGCTACTGTGCGAGTATGGGATGTTGACAGCGGCAAGGAGCGGCTGGTCCTCGCGGGACACGATTCGGTGGTTTCGCGTGTCATGTTTGGCGCGGAAGGGCAGTTGCTATCTGCAGGCTTCGACGGAACAGTAAGACAGTGGGATACCGAGCGAGGCACCGGTCGAGTATTGCTTGACGGATCGATGCCGCTGCAAGCTCTTGCCGTAGGTCCGACCGGTGAGCAGTTCCTCACCGGAGGCGTCGACGGTAACATCCGATTGTGGCTGCCCGGCCGCCAAGTAGAGAAAGCAGTATTCCACGGTCACCAGGATAGGGTGAATTCCACCGTGCTCGGCCCTGTTGGCGAGGTGATGGCTTCGGGCAGCAACGACAAGAGCGTACGGTTGTGGAAGGTCGCTTCTGGCAGCCACTCTGTGCTCGGTCGCCACGAAGATATCGTCAACGCGGTTGCCTTCAGCCCTGATGCGAGGTTGGTGGTGTCCGGCAGCCGAGACAGTACCTTGCGTCTGTGGAGCGTGACGGTCGAAGGAAGGACTGTCGAGGAGAGTGGTCATGTTGGAGGGATCTGGGCTCTAGCGTTCTCGCCGGATGGCAGCACCGTTGCTTCGGGTGGCGAGGACAAGACCATTCGCATCTGGGACGTGCAATCGGGACAGCAGCGGATGCTCCTGTTCGGTCACCAGAGCACGGTGATGGGATTGGCCTTTAGTCCGAATGGTAGGTACTTGGCTTCGGCTAGCCTTGACCGTGGCACGCGAATTTGGGAGGTTGCCAGCGGCAGCAGCGAGGAATTGGCGCCGCGTCATAGTGCCATGGCTAGCGATGTTGCCTATGGTCAAGATGGTAGTTTTTTGGCGTCGAGCGGCGCGAACGGAGTGATTCAGCTTTGGGATGCACAGTCGCGTTCGGCCATTGGCAAACTACAGGCTCGCGCTGCGACATTGCTCAGCATCGCTGCAAGTCCCGACGGATCGTTGATTGCTGCTTCGGCCAAGACTGGCGCTCTGTATGTCTGGCGGCGAGCGGATTCCAGGATCGTTGCCGAGCTGAGAGGACACCAAGGGGACACTTGGGGAGTTTCCTTCTCTGGTGACGGTCGTTCGCTTTTTTCTGGCGGACAGGATGGAACGATACGGCGGTGGGATTTGGAGAGTAGGGTCGGCAGTGAAATGGCAAGGTTTGGGAAGTCGGTCCGAAGGTTGGAGTTGAGCTCTGATGGCACGCTGCTTGGCGCGCCCAGCGACGATGGAACTGTGCGGCTGCTCGACGTGGCGAGTACCGAAACAAAGGCGGTCTTGCCTCGTCATCGTGGAGGCGCAGGAGTGATTCGTTTCAACCCGGGCACCACGGTGGCGGCAACGGCCGATGCCGAAGGCACTGTGCGCACCTGGCAAGTAGCCACTGGTCGGCCGTATTGGCGGGCGCCGCTGATGCTCCACTCGCCTCCCCGAATACTCACCCATCTGGGCTGGGCGCGACTCGATGGCAAGAGAGAGCAACCAGTAGGGCACGGGACCATGGAGGCTTGGCGCCAAGTCGCGGCAGCAGGGGCGAGGATTGCGGTCCATTCTATCGACGGTAGCCTGCTGTGCCTTGCTTCCTACGAGGACGAACTCCAACTCTGGAACATGGCCGTCGATCAACTGGTTTTCAGCCAGGGAGTGAAGACAATCACCCAGGTCGCAGCCACCACGCACGGCTGCCTTGTGCTTGCCGCGGGCCGTGCGCTTTCCGTGAACGGCACGATCGGTTCCCCAACGGAGCAGCGTGGGCGCGACACAATCCCACCTGCTGGCGCCATTCGTGAGCTTGCCCATGGAGTGAGCGCCCTGGCCTTTCAAGATGGCCGGATATTGCTCGCAACCGACGGCGGACAGGCGCTCGTGCTCGACGAGAGTGGAAGCGAATTGGCGAGGGTGGGAGTCGAGCGTGGTGTCCGAGCACTGGGAGCGGCCGACGGAGGCCGCCTTCTCGTTGTTGGCTACGACGCTGGAGACATCGAGCTTTTTCCAATCGATCCGAGTGCGACTAGGCCGCCATTCAGCTTTGAAGAAACCCTGCCGTCCTCGGTAGAAAGAATCGGCGAAGGCCCACGCCAGACGCTCGTAGTTGGCTATTCGAGTGGTGACCTGGGCATTTGGAGCATGGAGACGGGCAAGAGATTGCGCCATTTCAAGTTGCATGGTCCGATCGTTCACCTCTTTGTCGATAGCGATGCCGCGAGCCTATTCGTGGCCACTGAGACTGGCGACTACCAGTCGATCGGGCTGTCGTCGCTCTACCAAGACTACTGTGAGCTGCTTGACGATATCTGGGGGAGAGTGCCAGTGGCGTGGCATGCCGGCATGCCGGTTAGCGCGCCGTCACCCCCGCTACATCCCTGCGTTGTCGAAATGGAGCGTCTTCGTAGAATAGATCGAAGTAGGTAGGGTTGGTTCAAGACGGCACGCAGTAGTTCATCAAGGGGTCGTACGTCTTCCGCTGGATCGACATCCTCCTGCATCGTCAAGGAGAAAATGGCGGTGCTGTTGTTTCGGCGACTGCAAGGGAGTGTCGCGGCAGCGGACACAATACCCGCAGACGATCGTTTTATTCCGGCAAGCGCCAAGACTAGAGTGTTTGATTTGAATGCAGTGTTTCATATCAACGACTGGCGCGCTGTTGCCGAGAATCGTTTTGAATCTCGGATAGTTAGCTTTGCCCTGACGGCGACCGAATGATGGGTCGCTGTTTCAGATGCAGCATCGCGAGTTTCTGATCGAACACTTTTCTCAATGAATTCAGCAGCATTCGACACGGCATGGATGTTGCTCAGCCAGAAGACGGCGAAAGGCCGAGCTATGACCTGATGTCATTGCAAGGCCAAACCGTCTTGCAGCCAGTGCTGCTCGAGAAAAGGAGGAACCGCATGAGTATCAGGACGAAGAAGAGAGTACTCCAAATCGTTGGGTTATCCCTACTCGTAGCACTGGTGAGCTGCGAACGAGAGACTTCTACCCCCAGGCCGGATCCTTCAGCGGTTCCCGTGATTGCCGCCGAGTACGCGGCGCTCCCTTCCGGTGTCCGAGCAGCACTTCAAGCCTTGCCACATGCCCAGATAGCCAGCATCAGCAGTCACGGCATGCCGAGCTTCATCTCTGGCAACCTTGGCCAAGTCAACGTGGTGGCCACAAGCACTGCCGTCGTCGAGCGCGACATGGCGCCAGTCGTCAATCGGCTAGCACCGGCGCTCGGCGGGCATGCTGCCGAACTCCAGCTCAGGACGTTCGTCGAGGATGACCTGGGATTCGTGCATGTTCGCTACGATCAGGTCAAGAATGGATTGCCCGTTGTGAACGGCGAGATGTTCGTTAGCGTAGACCCGAGTGGCAAGGTCAACGCGGCCGGCGGTATCCTTGCTGACGCGGATGAGTCGCCCGAGCCAGCGTTGGATGCTGCCGCTGCCCTAGATGTCGCCGAGCTCGACGCCCAAACTCCCACCAGTCGATTCTTTTCGCCGCGGCTCGTGTACATCTACGTCCCGAGTGACACAGGCCGGCGACTCCGTCTTGCCTGGGAGATCATGGAATTCGGTGGGCTCAGGGATGGCGTGCCAGTCCAAGAAAGCGTGTACGTGGATGCCGAGGAGGGTCGTGTTGTCCAACGCTATACTCACGTCTTCACCGCCCTGAATCGGAAGATCTCGACCTTCAACGGAGGAACGAGCTATCCAGTGTATCCGGAGTGGCTGGCCACATTGGGCACTGAGGCTAGTCCGCCTTCCGGTGACGACGACGCCGTCGCCGCGTTCGACAAGATGGGGGATGTCTACAATTGCGTGAACACCGTCTTCGGCATCGACTCTTTTACTAGCCAAGGAGCTATGCAGGAAGTTGCAGTACACTGGGGGACCGATCAGTTCCAATACTACGCGTCGGCATACCACTATGACGGCTCGAACTACTACTACCATCCGCACATTGCGTTGGGCGATGGCGGCGGCGATTGGGCTAGCCCGCAGGTGTCGGTGGATACGCTAGGCCACGAATTCGGGCACCTGATTGTTATGGCGAGCGCGAATCTCAGACCTTTGTCGGAATCCTACGATCTTCACGAGCAT
Source organism: Pseudomonadota bacterium (assembly GCA_043801535.1). Taxonomy (GTDB): domain Bacteria; phylum Myxococcota_A; class Polyangia; order Haliangiales; family SHYZ01; genus JAZDLZ01. The sequence continues at coordinate 3,750 of JAZDLZ010000749.1, read as the reverse complement.
TTTGCGGATTTCTTCGGCGCGGTGTGCGAAGCCTGGAAGACCTACGGCAACGACTACACCTACGACGCCAACACATGGTTGGGGGCCCAAGACATCTATACGCCGGGGACTTCCGGCGATGCCGCCCGCTATATGGGCGACCCGTGGTACGACTGCCTCCGCACCTCGTGTGCGGCCACCGCAATCTACCCCAATTGCACTACAGACGGGCAGGAACCACCGCTGCCGCCGGATTGTTGGAACTCCGTCGACCACTATACGGACAGGTGGCCATACATGACCGGCGCCCAGCACTACAACGCCGGCGTTCCCAACCTGGCCTTCAAACTACTGGTCACGGGCGGCACGCATCCGCGCCGAGGCGGCACCGAGGTTACTGGCATTGGCCTCCAGAAGGCCAGGCAGATCTGGTTCCGCGCCTTGACGCACTACATGTATTCACTCAGTCCTCTTGCCGATGCCCGAGCGGCGACGGTCCAGTCGGCGATCGATCTCTTTGGTGCCACATCGCAGGAGCGTAAGAGCACCGAGACGGCGTGGAACGTGGTCGGCGTGTTCAAGGCCAGCAACATTCGCAAACCGATCCCGCTCGGTTTTGCCGCAGCCAACAAGATCCAAGGCTTGACGGGCGATCAGGGTGCCGCTCACCACTTCAAGGTCGAGGTTCCCGCCGGGATTGACAGCATGACGTTCTCGACGACGGGCTCTGGAGATGCCTCCGCCGACCTGAATCTCTATGTATCGTACGGTATCCAGCCGTTCATCGGCGCTGACGACGGCGCTGTGGCAGCGGACTACGAGTCAGAGACTCAGAGTTCACATACCGAGTCGATCGTGATCACCAGTCCTGCCGCTGGCACCTGGTACGCAACCATCTACAACCGCGGTCTTGAGTATCCTTCGCAGGGTGGGCCTTTGACTGCCGGCTCCATCCAAGTCACTGCCTCCGACACCACACCGCCTTCGGAGGTGTGCGACGAAAAGGATCAGGACAGCGACGGGCTTGTTGACGAAAACACTCTGTTCGGAACTGCCGGCAAGATCACCACCACCACCGCCGGCAATCCGCGAGGCATCGTGGTGCTGGGCGGCAATGCCGGTGGCCGCATGTTTGTCGTCGGCGACACTGCGACCGACTCCTACGCTCGCATTGAGAAGCGCAAACTAGCCAACGGTGCCCTCGAAACTGCTTTCGATACCGATGGCATTGTTACCAGCGCGGCAGTTAGGACCATTGCCGGTGATCCGATAGTGGTTGGCACCTCGTTGTTCATCACCGGACGAGATGGCACCACAGCACCGGCTGCCAGTCTGACAATCGAGAAGCGCAAGGTCAGCAGCGGCGCACTCGAGACTGCCTTTGGAACCAACGGCGTAGTCAAGAGTACTTGGGACGGCCCCGATGCCGATACCAGCTCGGACAGCGCCAGCGGCGTGGCCCTCGCCAGCGATGGCATAGACCTGTACGTCGTCGGTACCGCCGATGACGGCGCCGGCGGCACCAACGGGTTGATCGAAAAGCGTTCGGTCTTGACCGGGGCCCTGGATACCACCTTCGACGGCGACGGCTACATCGTCTGGCCGGCCGCGACTGTGCGAGCCTCCGGGATTGCCATCGATAACAACTATTTGTACGTGATTGGCTGGGACAACGATGCCTCCGGCGACAGGTGGCGTATCGAAAAACGCTGGCTTTCGACTGGCACGCTCGATGTCACGTTCGACGGTGACGGCGTGTTCAATGGCGCGGGCGGAGGCGGTCAGCTGCGGGCGATTGCCATCGACGAAAGCAACATGTACCTGGCCGGGCAAAAGAGTGGGGGCAGCGGAATCAAGGTCGAGGCGCGCGCGCTCACTGATGGCTCATTGTTGTGGACGCAGGAAACCGTAATCACTGGTAACGATGTCGGCGACATCGCCGTTGACGAAGGCTTCGTATACACGTCTGGATACTACAGCAACGGTACTTATGGCAGTGACTGGAGAATCGAGGCGCGAAGCCGCCATTCTGGGGCACTCCACATTTCCTTTGACTCCGATGGCTGGTACGGTGGCACCGACACCACGTACGGCCGTATTCTCGGCATCAATGGAAACCACGCCTTTGTGGCTGGCACCAGCTCGACGAACTACTGGATGTTCCAGAAGCTGAAGATCCGCAGCGGTGGTCTCGAGTCAACGACTGGCACTCTTTGTCCGAAGAGCTGCACAACCGGCGCCGATTGTCCTTCGGGTTACTACTGCATCAGCAACCAGTGTTCGATAACCCCGCCTGCGGTCACGTGCGCTGCTTGCGAAAGTGTGGTTGGTGACCAGTGCGTGCCTTTCTGCACGGCGAACCCGGGAATCTGCGGCGTCGGCACCTGCAGTTGCACGGCCCCTGGACCGTATTCCTGTTCTTGTCCGGAAGGCTACTACTTCAACGGAGTCACATGCAAGCCCAATGTCGAATGCACGACTGACGCGGACTGCCTTGAGCTGTACGGGACCGGCTACTCCTGCTACGAAACTCAGAATCTGTGCTATCCGATCTGCGCCACTCCCGAAGAGTACTGCGTCAACGGTACCCAGAACAGGCAGACCTGCTCGACCGCCAGGACGATCGCCAGGACAAGCGCCGACGACGTCAGCGGGATCACGATTGCGGAGAACATTGCCAACGGACTCTCGAACTACGCCAGCGATTGCAGCGTGCAGCCCGGCGACGGATACAACGTGTACTACCGCATCTACCTGTTTGCCAGCGACGAGATAGTGGTGAAGACGACCAGCGCTACCTTCAATGTCGTCCTGCAACTCTTCCAGGCGCCAGTGGACAACTGCCTGGCCGGGTGCGCCACGGCTACCTCCAAGGCATGCGACAACAACAACACTGGTTCGGGTGACGAGGACTTCAGCGTCGGTACGGTCGTCACCGGTGGCAAGTATGTCGCTCCTGCCAACGGGTGGTACATCATCCTGGCTGACACCGACTCGTGGGATTCGGCCGGTGCGTTCAACCTGAACGTCAAGATCACCTGCCCGGGCGGGACCTGCTCCAATCCAGGCTGCTAGTCGCAGAGCGAGATACCGGGAGCTTCTTCCCCTCACCACAACTCCCCCGGCAGGCGCGTCTGCCTCCTGCAATCCGCCCACATGGCCAACACCTGTGATAGCCTCTCTGGCGCCGGACGCCGGGCCACGGTGCGTGTCGGCAGGCGGCGGCGTGGCAAATCTGGAGGGCTAGCAGCGCTGTCTCCGGTGTAACCCGCGAGCTAGCGGCCAAGGCGAGCGCCATTGCTTTCCAGGCCGGTCGCATTCTCGTTGCCACCGAGGAGCAGGCGCTGGTGCTCGACGAGAGCGGCACCGAGCTGGCCAGAGTCGAGATCGAGCAGGGCGCGAGCGCCCTCGGCCTGGTCGACGGCGACCGGCTGCTGGTCGTAGGATACGACGCTGGCGACCTCGTTTTTCTGCCCATCGATGCTGGCGCAGCCAGACCTGGCTTGAGCTTCGAGGAGACGGAGCCGTACGCGGTCGAGCGGATCAGCGAAGGGCCGCGCCAGACGCTGATTGTGGGCTACGAGAGCGGTCATCTCGGCATCTGGAGCATGCAGACCGGCAAGCGGCTGCGGCACTTCAAGCTGCACGGCCCGGTCATTCACCTCCTCGTCGACAGCCAGTCTCGCCGCCTGTACGCGGCCACCGAGGTCGGCGACTACCAGGCAATCGACCTTTCCGCCCTCTACCAGGACTACTGCGAGCTGCTCTCCG
>JAZDLZ010000746.1:0-3706 GCA_043801535.1 Pseudomonadota bacterium | reverse complement strand
CGACGCGATGCCGAGTGGATGGGACGAATCTACAAGTTCCTCGGCCTCTCTGTGGGCGTGATCGTCCACGGTCTTAGCGACGAGCAGCGGCAAGCGTCCTATCGCTCCGACATCGTGTACGGCCAGAACAACGAGTTTGGCTTCGACTACCTGCGCGACAACATGAAGGTGTCGCCGGATCGCATGGTCCAGCGAGATCTCCACTACGCGATTGTCGACGAAGTCGACTCGATCCTCATCGACGAGGCGCGCACTCCGCTGATCATCAGCGGTCCCGCCGAAGAATCGGCTGACCTGTACTACAAGGTCAATCAGCTGATTCCTCGTCTGAAGAAAGACGTCGACTATACGGTCGACGAAAAGGCACACTCGGCGATGCTCACCGATCAGGGGGTCGAGCACGTCGAGCGCTACCTGGGGGTTGCGAACCTCTACGATCCCCAAAACCTCGAGCTCAATCACCACGTCACCCAGGCGCTTCGCGCTCACACCCTGTACAAGCGCGACGTCAACTACCTGGTCGAGGATAGCAAGGTCGTCATCGTCGACGAGTTTACCGGCCGCAAGATGCCAGGCCGGCGCTGGTCTGACGGCCTTCACCAGGCAATCGAAGCAAAAGAGAGCGTGAGAATCGAGGAGGAGAACCAGACCCTCGCAACGATCACCTTCCAGAACTACTTCCGTATGTACAAGAAGCTGGCGGGAATGACCGGTACCGCGGAGACCGAGGCGGAAGAGTTTCACAAGATCTACAAGCTCGAGGTCTCGGTCATTCCGACCAACAAGCCGATGATCCGGTCCGACAACTCGGATCTCGTCTACAAGAACGAAAAGGGGAAGTTCCGGGCGGTCATCACCGAAATCGAGGACTGCTGCCAGCGCGGCCAGCCTGTCCTGGTTGGCACAGTCTCGGTCGAGAAATCCGAAGTCTTGTCCCAGCTCCTCAAGAAACAGGGACTGAAACATCACGTCCTCAACGCCAAGTTCCACGAGATGGAGGCGTCGATCATTGCCCAAGCAGGACGGAAGGGCTCCATCACCATCTCCACCAACATGGCCGGCCGCGGTACGGACATTATTCTGGGAGGCAACCCGGAATTCATGGCCAAGGCGGAATGCGATCCCGAGGCCGACCCCGATGGCTACCGGCCGGTGCTGGCTCGCTTCAGGGCCCAGTGCGCTGCCGAACGCGACGAGGTTCTCGCTGCCGGTGGTCTCCACATCGCCGGTACCGAACGTCACGAATCGCGCCGCATCGACAACCAGCTTCGGGGACGCTCCGGTCGTCAAGGAGATCCGGGTTCTTCGCGATTCTATCTGTCGCTCGAGGACGATCTGCTGCGAATCTTCGGCGCCGGACGGATTACCGGGTTGATGGAACGGCTCGGGATGGAAGAAGACGTCCCCATCGAGCATCCGTGGGTCAACCGGGCTATCGAAAACGCCCAGCGCCGAGTCGAGGGGAACAACTTCGATATCCGCAAGCACCTTCTCGAATACGACGACGTGATGAACCAGCAGCGCAAGACGGTCTACGCCATGCGCCGCCAAATCCTGGAGGGACGGTACTCCCCAGTACTGACGGAGGAAGAAAAGAAGGCTGGCAAGTCCGAAGAAGCGCCGAAAAAGAGCGGCGATTGGACTGTCGAATCGCTGGCGACGATGCTTCTGCCTGCTCTCCAGCGCATGCTCGAGCGAGCGGTGACACCCCCGCCGCCGCCCGCGCCAACACTACCTGCGCCGGCCGAGTCGACGGCCATGGGCGGCAGTGGTAGCAAGCAACAAGGCTCGGATACTGGCACTGGCACTGGCACTGGGACTGGGACTGGGACTGGCGAGACCACCGACGAAACGGCCGGCAAGACTGCCACCGAGGGGTCGACCACGCCCCCATCGCTGCCGGCGGCACCGCCGCCGAGTTGGCGCCAGCTTCGCACCCTGATCTGGAACCACTACGGAACGCTCTGTGACTTCAAGAAGGAATTCGACAGTGTCGTGAGCAGCGGGAGTCCGCTGCAACGGGAGGAGCTTGCCAAGTCGATCGCCGAGACCGTGGCAGCCTCGCTCATTCAGCAGCGCGAGCGCGTTCTCGACCTGTGCGAGCAAGTGGTGAGCGATTCCATCGAGACCGCGTGCCCCGTCACCGTCCGATCGGACGAGTGGGACTTTGACCAGCTCCACTCGGTGCTGCTCGAGCACCTGAATACCAAGATCTCGGTGCCGCGGTCGCTGCAGGACACTGGCGAGATCGCCGACGCCGTCTGGAAACAGATCGACGAGCTTGTCCGCAAGCGAGAGGAAGAGCTTACCCCGCCGGCATTCCTCTTCTTCGCCCGCCATTTCTGGCTCGAGGAGATCGATTCGCAATGGATCGAGCACTTGAAGGCCATGGATCTCCTGCGCGAAGGTATCTCGCTGCGAGGCTACGGGCACAAGGATCCCAAGCAGGAGTACAAGAAGGAGGGCTATACCCTCTTCGCGGAGATGATGGACACGGTTGCCCGCAACGTCACCCAGAAACTGTTCCGCATGCACGTGGCGAAACAGGAAGACAGCGTGCCGGAGTTCCGTCACAAGCAGCGACGCATGGTTGCTGTTCATCTTGGCGGTAGTGGTGGTCAGAGTGGGAACGGTGGACAAGCGGGCACTGCGGCGTATGGCGCTGCCGCCGACGGAGGTGCTCCAGCCAAGCAGACCACAGTCCGTCGTACCGAGCCAAAGATCAAACGCAACAGCCCCTGTCCGTGTGGCAGCGGAAAGAAATACAAGAAGTGCCACGGCGCTGGATTGGCGAGCGAAGCCGACGGCGGCGGCGGCTAGGAAAGCTGGCTTGCGCCACTCATGAACGCTTCGACCCCTCGCCGGAATACTTCCATTGCCCGCTCGAGCCGAGGAGAGCCTAGCACGTAGGCTATCCGCACCTCGTCAGAGCCGAGGCCCGGAGTGATATAGAAGCCAGCGCCCGGGGCGACCATCACCGTCTCTCCCTGGAGCTCGAAGTCGAGCAAGAGAAAGCGAGCCAGCGCCTCGGCGTCAAAGAGCTCGCGCTGCGGGCGGCCGGCGCTCGCGAGCGGCAGTCTTGGCAGCACGTAGAACGCGCCCTCTGGCTTGGCGCATATCGTGCCAGGAATGGCGCAGAGCGCACGGTGGACGATGTCCCGTCGCCGTGCGTACTCTTGGCGAATGCTCTCGTAGTACGCTGCCGGCAGATCCATGAGGGCTGCCGCTCCAACTTGCTCGAGAGTCGGCGAAGAGAGTCTCGCCTGAGCCATCCGCACGGCAGCAGCGCTGATGGCCTCGTTGTGGGTTACGAGCGCGCCAATCCGTCCACCGCAAAGGCTGTGGCGCTTTGATGCCGAATCGAGAATCACTGCCCGTTCCAGACACGAACACTCCTCGGCCACCTCGAGTAGCGACACCGACCGAGCTTCCTCGAAAGTGAACTCGCGATACACCTCGTCGGCAAGAACAAAGAGATCCCGCTCCTTGGCGATCTGGACGATAGCCTCGATTTCTTGTCGCGACAGCACTGTCCCAGTCGGGTTTCCTGGGCTCGAATACAGGATCGCCTTCGTTCGCGGACCGACACATTTGCTGATCTCGGCTACCGGCGGCAGATGGTAGCCAGTGTCGGCGTAGGTACAGACCGCCCGTAGCTCGATGCCGAGCAGAGCTGCGAAACCTCGGTAGTTGGTGTACAGCGGCT
>JAZDLZ010000718.1:0-2873 GCA_043801535.1 Pseudomonadota bacterium | reverse complement strand
CTCGGTGCCTGACCTGGCAGATGCCGTGGCCGAAGAGCTGGCATCGGTTCCGGGTCTTGGCGGATTGGACATTGCCCATCGAATCATCGCCGCCGCCCGGACCTCCGTTTCCGAGGAGGGCCGCCGGCAGGCAAGGGAGCAACAGGCGGCAAAGGAGCAGCAGGCAAAGGAGCAGCAGGAAAGGGAGCAGCAGGCGGCAAGGGAGCAGCAGGCGCAATCAGCGACCGGAATGGCTCAGGCTGAGCCGGACAACGGTGCTGGCAGCGCACGGGGTATTCCCGACGAAGGGCCGAACGAGAATCCGGGCTACGAGGACTCGCCAAGCGAGTCGCCGGACGAGCCAGGCCGGCAACGACTGACTGCCGGTTGCGTTGTCGAGAGCAAGGAGACAGGAGAACAGGAAGGCGACGCCGGTATTGGGGAGCTATTGCAGATCCCTGGACTGGACGAAGACACCAGTGAGCGGTTGATCGCTGCTGGCTATGGGACAGTCGAAGCACTCGCTCGTGAGGACAGCGTGGCAACGATTTCGGCCAAGGCTTGTCTCGATCCCGAAAAGGCTCAGGCGCTTCGAGACAATGCACGCGCCAAGCTCGAAGGGTCCGTGCCTCCAAGCTCGCCAAGTTAGTAGCGCGCTGGAGGCCGGGATGCGCAATCAGGTAACGAAGGCTAGACTATCGCGATTTTTCGGGTAAATTTTGCCGATCCGTACTTGCACGGGATGTAGAAAGACGGACGAAAAAACAAGGATGTTGCGGATTGTAAAAACGGACGACGGTGTAGTAGCGGACCGCCAGCAAAGGCTGCCTGGAAGGGGAGCATACCTGCACGCGTGCACGGCATGCGCCGAGAAGGCGGTGTTGCGAGGAGGTCTGGCGCGGACATTGCGTTGTACGGTCCCCGCAGCGTTTCTGGAAGTACTGAGGAACGAAGGGCTTCAATGATGCAAATGACGGGTGATCGCGGGCCAGGTAGCGCGAAGGCAGCGACTGTTGAAGGTCTGGCTGCCGGCGTAAAGCCCATGCGCGTCTACGAGGTGGCGAAGGAATTGGGGATGGCAAACAAGGATCTAGTGGCCAAGATTCGCGCTCTTGGTGTCGAGGTAAAGAACCACATGTCGTGCCTGGATGCGGAAGATGTACTGCGGGTGAGGCGAGCGTTTGACAAGGAACGACAGGAGAACACTGTTCTCGAGCGGATCCAGCCAGCTGTCATCCGTCGGCGAAGCAAAAGCTCTCGTGGGATACCCGCCACAGCCACATCGTCTCCTGCTACCTCGCCAGGCGATAGACCAGGCGATAGACCAGGCGATAGACTGGATACGAAACCAGACAAGAGGCTCAACGAAAAGCCCAACGAAACGACGGACGAAAGAACAAGCGAGCAGCCAAGCGAAACGAGAGATACCGCAGGTGGGAAACCAGACGAAGAGACGCTGGCACTGCGACCACGAGCGACACCGGCGACAGCGACTGCTGGCCGGGTTGGCTCCACTGTCGATCTCTCGGCCACTGCGTCAGGAAGCGGAGCCGGCGTTGCCGGTAGTGAGACTGCCGAGGACAGTGGGGCTGCCGCGTCGTCGTCTCTCGCCGACCAGGGGAAGAGTGATGCTCGGCAGAGCTCGCCAGGTAGTGCAGCGAAACAGGCTCTTGAGATTGACGACCTCCACCGGCAGCAAGACAGGTCGAGCGAGCAAGCTCGAGATGACAGCAAACGGACGGCAGTAGTCTCGGCGTCAGGATGGGGGGAGCCGAAGAGCTATTCCGATGAAACCGAAACACGGGCGGCCAAGCGGGCTCCTGTCGGCGAAAAGACGGCGGCTGCGGGAATGCCGCTGGATGCCGCTGGTATCGAGGCTGGGGCCCGGTCGGATCTGTCCCCGAGTGAAGAGCTCGAAAGCGACGACGATGCGGTTTCCGGAGGAGTCGCCGGAGGAGTTGTAGGAGGAGTCGTAGGAAGCGCCGAGCACGGACAATCCGCTTCTCGTTCGGCGCCTGCCAGAGTTACAGGTGACCCATCCAGGGTCGAGCAGCGGCAGTCGGCGCAATCGGCAATGGAGCGTTCGGAGCGAGAGTCCGCAACGCTGGATTCAGCTCAAGTCTCAATCGTTCCCTCGCCGGTACAGCAACAGCCACGGCAACAGGGACAGCCTCACTCTGATGCTCACGCCGCCGGTGCCCAAGCCAAGACACCTGCCGAAATGGGGTTGCCTCAGCCAACGGCCGTCGGTGATTCGTCAGCGTCGACCATGGCGACAGGCGAACGATCCCGAGCAACGGTGGCCGCAAGCCAGCAAGCCATCGGAGAGGGATCGCACGAAATTTATTCCGCGGACGCCCGGGTCGAAGGTGTGGCAGCGCCGGAAAAGCAGGATTCTGCCTTCGCAGGTGCCAGTGTCGATTCCCAGGCGGACGGCTTTGCCGATCGGGCAGGATCCGCTCGGGCGAGGCCGGCGAGCAGCGCAGCGATTGCGCGGGCAGATCGCGCTGCTCGGGAGAATCATGATGTCAGTCCGACGTCGACGTCACCCTCCACCAGGCTGACCTCTGTTGCACCGACCAGGAGGGTAGCCACCACATCCAGAACAACGACACTATCTCACGTCATGTCTCCATCATCCCAAGATGCTGCCGGCGTTGCTCGTTCTGCCCGGGCCGCTGGCAATGGTAATGATCAAGGTGCTCATCGCGCCAGTGCTGCTAGCACTGCGGGCAGTGCCGGTTCCGGCGCGGTGGTGACGGACGCTGCTTCGGATGAGGCGAGCTCGCGTGGCGGCAGGGAAATCTCGCCGGCGGCAGCGCAGGGCTCTGAGCTGGAGCAGGCAGCGGCAACAACGCCGAGCCGGCCGAAGACGCAGTTCGAGATCGAGCTCG